>JANOOV010000502.1:0-1718 GCA_031421535.1 Gammaproteobacteria bacterium | reverse complement strand
CGGCGGGATGCAGCCTAAAACCATCGCGTTGTATGCGCACGGCGTGCGTCGCGCGGGGGCGTATTTCGATTATCAGATCGATGATTTGACCAAACCCCAGTTGACCGATTATTTCGTGTTCATCATCGATGCGCTGTCCTGGAGCACGCTCAAACACGTTCTATACGGGTTGAAGTTTTATTATGCCAAGGTGCTTGAAGTTTCAGCGCCGTGACTTCCGCTTCGATGTGCTTACAGGCTCGTCGGCCTTTAGCGCGGAGGGTTCGCTCTTTGCCCACCTCGGCAAGCACGAAATTTTCACGCCGACGAAGACCTACCCGCCGATGACGGTGAGCGGGTAGGCTGCTCTGGAGTGATGTTGAACGAACAGTTACCGGATATCAAGCCGTGTGGGTAAACGATAACCCTGTCCACTCAGCCTACGCCATCCGCCGAGAGTAAATTTACTCTATCCCCCGATCAGTTACCCCCGAATCAACGAAATCAATTCCTCAGTCGAAGGAATACTAACCGCATCCCCTTCACCCAGAATACTCTCGGCCAGTGCGCGTTTGTCGTTGTGCAGACCGACGATGTGTTCTTCCACGGTGCCTTGCGTGACCAGCCGATACACGGTGACCGGGCGCAGTTGTCCCATGCGGTGGGCGCGTCCGGTGGCTTGATCTTCGGCGGCGGGGTTCCACCACGGGTCGGTAATTACCACGTAGTCGGCAGCGGTGAGATTAAGGCCAAAGCCGCCGGCTTTCAGGCTGATGAGAAATAAATCGGCCTTGCCCGCCTGAAAAGCTGCAACGCGTTTGGTACGCTCGGTGGCAGGTGTGGCGCCATCCAGATATTGATATTCGATATTCGCCGCATCGAGTGCTGCGCGCAGCAAAGTGAGAAAGTCCACGAACTGACTGAACACCAGCGCCTTGTGGCCGTTGGCTACCAGCTCGGTGGCCAGGTTGGTGAAGGTCTGCACTTTACTACCATTCGCCGGAAAGGCTGGTGTGACGATGCGCGGATCGCAGGCGGCGCGGCGCAAGCGGGTGAGCTGGGCTAAGATGTTCATGCGCGCTTGTCCGCCCTTGTTGTTGGCCAGCGCTAGGTCGGCTTCGGCAATGGCGACACGGCGCAGCGCTTCGTAGTGCGCGGTTTCTTCTTTGCTGGGAACGATGTTGATGAGCAGTTCGGTGCGCGGCGGCAATTCCTGTAGCACCTGCGTTTTGGTGCGGCGCAGCAGGAACGGCGCGATCAGGCGGCGCAAGGTGTGCAGCGCGTTGCGGTCTTTGTCGCGTTCGATCGGGATGGCAAAGCGTTCGTTGAAGCGGGCAAGGCTACCGAGTAAACCGGGGTTGACAAAACGCATGATGGACCACAGTTCGGCCAGGCGATTTTCCACCGGGGTGCCGGACAGAGCGAGGCGAAAATCGGCATTCAATTCAAACACCGCTTGGCTGCGTTTGGCGGTGGCGTTCTTGATCGCTTGCGCTTCGTCGGCGATGACAGTGTGCCAATGTTTAGCAGCAAATTGCTCGCCCGCTTGCAGCAGCAGGGTGTAGGACACCACCACCACATCGAATGCGGCGGCGTTGTTGATGACCGCGACTCGATCCGCCTCGCTGTACAAATGCAAATTAAGGCTGGGGGCAAAGCGCATCGCTTCGGCGATCCAGTTGCCGCACACCGAAGTGGGCGCGATGATGAGCGCGGGGCCGTGTTCGGCGCGCGCCAAC
>JANOOV010000501.1:0-6893 GCA_031421535.1 Gammaproteobacteria bacterium | reverse complement strand
CGACGGCGAGCTCGGCGGCGACTGGACTCACGAACGAAGAGTTCATCGCCTTGCAGGAAGTCAAGTTGTTGATCCACGGGCGCGGCGTTCCACACGGCGAAGTCGAAGTCGTCCGGCAGCCATTTGTCGCTTTTGATAAACGCGGCATCGACGGTGCCCGCCAGGATGCGCCGGGTGGGGTGACCCTTGGAGACGACACCCAGTCCGGCGGGGGTGAATGCGGCGAGCTCTTGCGATGTGGGGTCGTCGAGCTTGCCGTCCAGCGCGCGGTAAAACAACGCGGCGGTCAGGGGCGCGGCGGGGGCTTCGATCTGCGGTGCGGGGACGCGCTCCGCCCCGGTGGCTTTGAGATACCACGTTTCGCTGTACCCCACGCCGAGGGGGTTGAGGTCGCAGACTCGATGCGCAAGCGGTGCGGGCTGGTTGGGATGCTCCGCTTGTTGCTCCGGCGTCAGATGCTGTGCTTTGGGCACGTGTTGGGCGGCTTTGTCGTCGTGCTCGACCCGGCATTGGCCGCCGTAGGCGACTTCGTGGCGCAGCGGCAGCTCGGTCAGCGTTTGGGCGGCGGTCAGTTCCCACGGCGCGGGGTGCAGCAATCCCAGGCTGGCCACTTTCAGCAGCGGGCCGGGCCCGGCTTTTTTGACGAAGTCGCGGGCGCCGTGCACGCGCAGGGTCTTGTCCAGTAGGGGCTGGGGCGCACCCGTGCGCAATACGCGCAGGCGCACATCGAAGCGCCGCACTGGTGTGCCGCCCGGCGCATACGCGATGGCATTGACCAGCACGTCGCACTTGGGCTTGTAATGGCACAGGTCGGATTCCTGCCGCACGCTGGACATATTGGGTTCGCCGAAGAATTCATCTTCTTCGCACAGCGGGGCTTGCTCGTCGGCGTACATCAACGTGCCAGTGGCATAGCTTAAGGTCTGGCGCAGCACCAGCACATGAAAGTCTTGCTCGTGTTGATCCAACCCCTGAAACGCCAGCGCCGGGAACGGGGTGAAATTAGTGAAGTCCATGTCAGTTCACGTCCACGTCTTTGCCGGAAATCTGTACCGGGCCGGAGGCCTCGAAGTTGAATTTGGTGCCGTTGATCACGACGCTGCCGTCGGACTTCATCACGAAGCTGGATTTGCCGACGGTGATGGAAAATTCATCGGTGGCCTTGATCGAATAGGTTTTGCCCACCAGGGTGGTTTTGTTCAGACCCACTTCCTCGAACTGTCCCAGCCCCACGGCCGTGTTCATCGCCGCACCCACGGTCACCGCGTAGGCGCCGCCGATGGTCAGCTCCTTGGCGATGCCGATGGTCTCGGCACAATTGAGCGCGATGGTTTCGGTCTGGTTGGCTCCCACCGACAGCGTCATGTTGGCGCCGATGGTCTCGGTGTGGTTCACGCCTACGGTGATGGTTTTGTGGTTGCCGATGGCTTCGCTCTGGTCGTGGCCCACGCTCTTGCTGCGGTCGTTGCCGACCTGCAAGGTCTCGTCGTGACCCACGACCTGGTTCTTGTCGTTCTCGATTTTGATGGTCCAGTCTTTCTGGCCGTGCAGGTAGATTTCTTCTTTGTCTTTGAGATCTTCGAAGCGCAGTTCGTTGGAACCACCGCCGCCTTTGGTCGAGTCGGACTTGATGGTGCTCCTGGTTTTGTCTTCCGGCAGCGGGTACGGCGGCTTGTTGGTGCCGTGGTAGACGCGGCCGGTGATGATGGGGCGATCAGGATCGCCTTCGAGGAATTCCACGATCACTTCATGGCCGATGCGCGGGATGAACATTGCGCCCCAGCCCGCGCCCGCCCACACCTGACTCACGCGTAACCAGCAGGAACTCTTCTCGTCGTTCTTGCCTTCGCGGTCCCAGTGGAATTGCACTTTCACACGGCCGAATTCGTCGGTGTAAATTTCCTCACCCTTGAGACCGGTGACAATGGCGGTTTGTGCGCCGGGGATACTGGGTTTGCGTTTGTCTTGCTCTGAACGATATTGAACGCTCGCAGGGATGCAGGTAAATGTGTTTGAGTAGGTGCTGGGCTTGTCCCCGGCGCCTTCTTCGTAGACAGCGGGTTGTTCGGCGCTCAGGCTGACGTGGGTGAGCAGGTAGTCCTGGTTCAGCGCTTTGCGCTCGTGCTTTTGCAGCGTGAAACGGTAGCCGACGGTGAAGCGCATGCAGTCGCTTTTTCCGCTGCCCCGCAGGCGGTTGACTTGCGCGGCTTCCAGGCGCACTTGGGTCAGGCGTTTGCCGGTGCTTTCGGCGTCGGTGCCTTCATCGGTGACCGGGTAGCGATTGGCGTAGTCGTAGACTTCAAGCTCAGGGTTGAGTGTGTAATCGCTCTTCTGCTTCAGACTTAAGCTCGGCTTGCGGAACATGAAGTCGTTGAGCACGACGCTGCCGCTGCGGATACCTTCGGCGTAGTTGAACGGGTAGACGGTGTCTTCGTCCGCGACGGCGCCGCTGGGCTTTTGGTAGATGACCTCGGCGGGTTTGCCGATCTTCTGGTGCACCACGGATTTGTCGGCGATCACCAGCAGGTGCTTGTCGGCGCGGTGTTCGAAGTAATAAAAAATGCCTTCTTCTTCCATCAGCCGCGAGATGAAGTCCCAGTCGGTCTCGCGGTATTGCACGCAGTAGTCGCGTGCGGCGTAGGTTTCTTTGCAGTCGAGCTTGTAGGTGTCGCTGGGGATTTTGGCGTCCTTGAGAATTTTTTTGATGATGTTGGGGGTGGTTTCTTTTTGGAAGATGCGGCAGTCGGCCATTTGTGTGAGGGTCCACACCTGCGGCACCAGGGTGGCGATGTAGGTGGTTAATCGGTGGCCTTGGTCGATCAGCGCAAAGTGGCTGATCATGCCATGGATATAGCGCTCGACGTCGTCGTGCTCGGAGATGAATTTCACCACGCCCGCTTTGGCGATGATCTGGGCGAAGTCAATGTCGGCGTCTTCGGATACCAGCTTTAGGGTGTAGACGAAGGGTAAGGACATCCCTTCGTCTCCTTCGATCTGCGCCAGTCCGAAGTTCGCTTTCGAACCTTCAACCTTAAACGTGAAGTTTTCGACGTTGCCGCTGAGTTTTGCCATGACGTTACTTCCTTAATTTTGCTTTTCATTTCGCCGCCGGTGCCGAGGAAAATGCAACCGGGCCCAACATGCGCGTGCTTACTGTTTGGACTTGGCCAGAATTTTCCGGATATCTTCTTCCGCCTCAACTCCTTCGCGCGCCGTTTCCAACCAAGTTTTTTTGCCGTCGATTTCCGCCGCCCGGAGAAACAGGATCAGCTCGTTTCCGGCGATGGGATAACCAGGCTGGTACGTTCGGACGATGGGCGACTTCAGTATCCCTTCCTCGTGTTCAAGCTTGACAAGGTCCAAGCCATAGTTAGGTTCACCGTACACTTTGACAATTTCGTCCACTTGCAAGACGGGCAAATCTGCGTGGATCATTCTGACGATTCGATACAAGCCCTCATAGCCGACATATTCCGTGGCGCGGGATTTATCGTAACGGGTCTCTTGCGGGAAGATCACCTTGCGAAATACTTCAGAGCGTATGAGATTCTGCACCAGCACGATTTGCACACGCGGCGCTGTGGTCAATTTATCCAGCGCGATTACTAAAGGCTTGTTATGCACCTGCGACACCAAAGCCTCCTGGCTCCATGCGGAGAATAAAATAATCAAGCCAACCCGGAGCAAGCGTGATCGACCGTGTTTGTTCCTCTTGCTCATCGCTTCACTCCTTCGGTCAGCGATCCATAATTTCAAGTGGCATCGCCGCTGAAATATAGCGATCCATCAGCCAGTAAATGCGATATGCCGTCCCCGCCTTCGGCTCCTCCAAGTGCGCGCCGATATCCTGCTCAAAAAAAATGTCGACGGCGTCGCCGGGCTGGACGGGCTTGGAACTGAACACCGGCACCACGAGCTCAAATCGTGCCGGCGGTACGTCGTCTTTTTGCGCAATCACCAGCGCACCCGTGACCCACGCACGCGCACCTTCCGGCGTGGGTTCGCGCAGGATGGTGGCCGAATCCGGCAAGGCGATGCGCCCCGCGCCGGACACGCGCACGCTTTTAACGCCCGGCGCAGCTCGATCAGGAACATTCAATACCAGTCCGTCCGGCGGCAGGGTCGGGGAGCTTGCTTTCTTTTGGAATGACGCCGCATCACTGAAGCTCAATTTCGGACTATCCGCAGCCGAAGGCACGGGGCCTTTGACCTTGACCGTGACGGCATTGGACAGCCAATCAAACTCCAGCGCGCGGACGAGGTATTCGCCTTTTGTTGCGGGCATCGCTGTCCGCTGCAACAAGTTCACCATTTGTACATCGGTAAGAAGCGCGTTAACGGCATCGCCAACCGGGCGCGGCGGCTTGGTCCGCACTGGTTTTCTACGCATCGTTTCGAATTTATTGTCGTACACGGCCTGCCCAACATAGACCTTTCCGGTGTTCCGGCTCACGGCGAACACCGCCAGATTCAGACGTGTTGAAGTCTCCCAAGCTCTCACGGCATTTTTCTGGCTGAGGATCACCATCGGCACGGACTCGGTCCGGCGCAAATCAATCTCGGCTGGCATTGAGATTGCCAGTCCGGAAAATTCCCGGTTGTCACTGAAGCGCTCATGAATCGCCCTTTTGTCCTGTTCACTAAACGCAAAAAACCGCTCGTCGTCGATTTGCAGATAGCGCTTCGCAATGTCTTCGCTGGTGGACATGGTTTTCCTCATCTGGGTTTCGCCCGCTGCCGCGCCTGCGCACACGGCGCAACACAGCAACGATGCAATGGATAGATACCGACGCTTTCGTTTTATTTCCATTTCGACATGTCTTGCATGCGCACGTAGGGTTCGCAGGTCTCGCAGAATTTGCCGATGCAGGTCGGGTCCCCTTGGTGAAACATGACACAGACACCGGTCTTGTACACCTTCTCAATCTCTCGCCCGTCTCTGGTCTTGGGCGACTTACTGTTGGTTTTGACCAGCGTCACCAGGGTGCCCTTCTTGTTGCCCGCCACCGTGCTGCAATGTGGCCCCTGTCCGCCGTTGACGTCGTCATAAAAATGCGGATGATCGCCAAGCTTGCCCGGCGTTTGTCCGGGGCGCGGCGTCTGATTCACCGAATGGCCAACCTCGTGCGTGATTGTGTTGTTGTAATCGTCAACGTCGTTGGGATCATAAACCGCCAAGATATTGTTACCGCTGCTCTCGCCCAGATAGCTCCCTGCATAAGAGATTTCAAATATGCACAGCAACGGACTCTCAACGCTAGGTTCCGGTGCCCCAGCGGGGAACTTCAACGTAAACTCCGTTCGCGAAATTCGCGTGCGGTCAATCTCGATATCCGCATCGGTGATCGTTCCGGATTTTTTCCCGTCTTTAGTTTTCCAGAAACCGTTCAGAACCATGCTGCCTTTCAATGCAGGTTTGACAACGAGCTGGCCGTCATCCGTGCTTAGCTTCTGAGATGACTTGCCGGTGAACTGCGGCTTAAATTCGGTAGTCCCCTCCCAATCCCACTGATGCTCACAAATAACCAGATTCGCGCGCAGCGGTTTGCTTGCGTCGGCGGTGAATTTCTTGAAGAAGTCCTTCTTGTTGTGACTGCCCACCACGGCGACAAGCTTTTTTTCATCGCCGCCGATGACAACCATCGATTCGGGATAAAACGTGCGCTCCGGGCAGTCGCTTTTCTTTACGTTGAGCGTGTCGCACTTTTCAAACTCCACGGACACCTGTTCCCATGCGCTTTCGCTCGTACTGGGAACGGGTGGACTGAAACCCTCCGGCACCGCCATCTGGTACCAAAGCTTGCGCCACACGACATACGGCCCGGCGCTCAAGGTGTCACCCGAGGCCTTGCCGGATTCCTGATCGTCGGCCTGGGCGGAAATGCTGAAGCGGTCACCGGCGTACTGCGACAGGTAGAACTTCATGATGGGCGTCCAGCCCGCTGTGTCGGTGGTCGAGATTTCGGCTTTTTTGCCGTTGGCCTGCCCGAAGCCTGCGTTTTGTTCGCCGTCCAGCGCGGCGGGACGCTGGGCGCCAGAGTGCGGCGTGAGGGTGTAAGCCCAGTGCACTTTCTTACCGGCAAGCGACCTGCTTTTGTCGCCCGAGGTCCACTCGATGCGGGCGCGCAATTCAATGTAGCGCTCGTGTTCAGGATGGCGCTGCGCGTGGCCATCGATATCTTTGTCCAGATTTACAAACTGCTTGAAGGCGTCGCCGTCTTGGTCAGTGCGCTCGGCGACTTCGGGGCAATCCGCGTGTTTGGACGCGGCGGCGGCACCGGCGACGGCGCCGAACTTGGCGCGCTGCACCACCTCGACCAACTCCACCAGTTTGAATTTTTGTTCTTCCTTCGCGGGCTCAACGATTTTAGCGGGCGGGGAAACAACCAAGGGCAACGCTGCGACTGCGGACTGCACGTTCGGGCGCGCAGTCTGCGGCATGTATTCGCGCTCTGCGGGAAGTTTGCCTTCGGCGCGGAAGCGCGCCACCTGTCGGCGCACGTCCGCATCGCTCATACGCCTGAGGTCATGCAACTCACCATGCCCGGTGAGCGCCAACACTCGGCGCAGGCGCGAGATATCATCGCCAAATGGGTTGCGCAACCTCTCCCGTTGCGCCTCGGCCGCGTCGCCAAACGGGTGTTTGTCGCCAAAGGGGTGTTTCATCTTGGGCTCCTGACGTCGTGGTGTTCAGAGGTGAATTTCACAACGCGCGCCTTGGCGATGAGCTTTGCGAAGCCCAGGTCGGCGTCTTCGGATACCAGCGTCAGTGTGTACTTGAAGAGAGAAGAAATCCTCTCGCCGCCATCAAGCTTCGCGAATTTGCATTTCACTTTCGACCCCTGCACCGCAAAGGTGAAATTTGCAATCTTGCCGCTTAAGTTTTGCCATCA
>JANOOV010000500.1:0-16863 GCA_031421535.1 Gammaproteobacteria bacterium | reverse complement strand
CTGCAACCTTGCTGTTTGGAAACTCACGACCCCGTGTTACCACGACGCCGCTTCCTCATGCTACCAAGGCGTACGGACAACTCCTTGGACGGGACTTTAACCCGCTAGACGTACTGCTGTTACTGCGAACGGTCAGGCTTGCGTTATTGCATTAGTGCGCCTCCCTATTCTGCCAGAATGGTCAAGATGTAGGTCGAGCCATCAGATGAACAGCACACGCCTTGCCTCAACACAATTTAGAGCGCGTCTTTACAATTTCCCTGACACCAAACTGCGTGGCTACGCCGATTGTGCCCGCCGCATGCCAAGCAATCCGTGACATGAGGGCCAGACACCATTTCGAATTCGGTTCGAAGACACTCGTTGAAAGTCAGCATCAACCTTCCCGCACCAGAAATCCTCGCGTAAGAAATCATGGATGATTGAAAACGGAGTTTCGAGCAATATTGGTTGCTTGCCGTGGCATTTGAGCGAAGGTAACGTGGGCGCTCTGTCGTGACGAGTAAAGTCTGATATTTTCATCATCATAAAAGGAAGTTGCAGATTACCAACATGTAACTAGGAGACATCGTGTGGTAAGCGGCGACACTTTATTGATCGGGCATGACATCCGTGTTTCCATCAGTGTTATGAGTGACAGAAAGATTTTGATAATTGCGGGGCCTAACGGCGCGGGCAAAACTACGTTTGCACAAGAGTTCCTGCCCGGTGAAGCGGGATGTCCGCATGTTGTGAATGCCGATCTCATTGCGGCAGGTTTAAGTACCCACCCAGGATTGCGAAGGCAGTGTAAACGTGATGACAACACAGGTCAGACCGGCGTATTGAAAACCTGACTAACCCAACGGTTCATGAAACCGATAGGCTGATGAGGACGATACGCGCGAACGACATCGTGGCCCGGGAGATTCAACACCTTCCACTCAGAGGCCGGATATATGGCAGCAACCTGTTTACATCATTCAACACACGGCCCCTTGCAATGCGGGAGGAGACCATATATGGGTTGTTAAACCCGGCGTTCGTGGATCATCACTGCCTTCGCTGGGAGTCGGCCACGCCTCGTCCCAGCCTACAATTCGATACCTGCATCATCACCGGTCAATACCACGACGAACGTGGGTAGCGGATCGCATTGCGCGACCACGTGATTGGTCACCTGGCCCGAAGAAAGGTCAAACTCCGCTCCGTGTTGGGAACATTGAATGCGGGTGCCAGTCACCCGCCCGGTATCCAGCGCAATGCCGAAATGGCCGCATTTGTTTTCTACCGCGTAGATTTTTCCTTCGGTTTGCACCAACAGCACTGCTACGCCATTCACGGTGAACGCCTGCTTGTATCCGTCGAACAAATCCGTGCGGGTCGCGAGCCGGTGAAAGGTCATGGCGAATGGATGTAGCGAAATGTGAGATTGATACGCGGCAGGGTTGCGTCACGTAGCTTCGGCACGCAGTGCCGCCAGTGTTTCTGAAACACGCCGCTCATGGTCAGCAGGCTGCCGTTATTCAGCGTGACGTTGATGGTTTGCTTGCTGTGGTTGTGTTGCACGCGAAATCTGCGTGCGGCACCGAAGCTCAGCGACGCGATATATGGTTGCGCGCCCAGTTCTTTTTCCTTATCGGCATGCCAACCCATGGAATCGTTTTCGTCGCGGTACAAATTGCCCAGCACGCTGTTGAAGCGTTGTTGGGTTGCGGCTTCGACGCGCTGTTTCAGATCGAGCAGTGTCGCTGTCCAAGGCAGCGGGTCGTGACGCACGCCGGAGTAGCTGTACACCGCACCGGGGTCGCCGCACCAACACACGCGACGCGGCACGCGCACGTCTTTGCCGAACATGCGGATCTGTTCGCCATGCCAGGGCAACGCATCTTTTAAAACTGTAAAGAACTGCCGCGCTTCGGTGGCGGCAATGAAATGTTCGATCAACGTGAGGTCGCCGTCGAGCTGGGAGAGGGTTTGTGGTGACTGCACTACATCTCCTGGTTGCTGTGTTGCTCCTTCCCCCTTGCAGGGGAAAGGATCTCTTCGTTTGCCGCTATAAAAAGACGACAAGGTTTTCCCGCTAAAAAATCTTCTTAAATAACGCCTGCATTTCCGCCCACGACTGTTTATCGGCTTCGGCGTTGTAGACAAACGGCTTGTTGAATTTCTTCCCAAGTTCGTCGGCGTCGGGATTGGTGAAGCTGTGTTTTGCGCCGGGGTAATTGACGAATTTGTAATCCACACTCGCAGCCTCCATTTCTTTTTTGAAGGCGTCGATTTCTTCGGCCTTGACGAAGGGATCATCCGCACCGTTAGCAACCAGTACTTTAGCTTTCATCATGCCTTTGGCCGCTGGGTTCGCCGTACCGAGGCTGCCATGGAAGCTGGCGACACCTTTGAGGTCAACACCCACACGCGCCATATGCAGCACCACCGCACCGCCGAAGCAGTAACCGATTGCGGCGATTTTCTGCGCATCGACGCTCGCATGTTTTTTCAGCAGATCTTCCGCCGCGATGAAACGCGCTTTGGCGGCATCCATGTTCTGCCGTACTTCACCGGCGAATTTCCCGGCGTCGTCAGGATGATGGGCCTGCTTGCCGTCGCCGTACATGTCCACCGCCAAGGCGGTGTAACCTAATTCCGCCAACATGCGCGCCCGCTTGCGGGCGTATTCGTTGTGCCCCCACCACTCATGCACCACCAGCACACCGGGGCGTTTGTCTTTCCTGGCGTCGTCATAGGCGATGTAACCCTTGAAGATCTGATCGCCGACTTTGTATTGCACGTCTTCACCCTTGACTGCTGCGTGCACCAACGCGCAGAAAAAAGTCAACACCGCCGCTGCGACTATCCGCTTCATGGAATTATCCTGTAAGTGGGCCAATCGGAAACCGGATTGTCTGACAAAGTAAATAACCTGGCGAGGGGAAATTTCAGCCGCCGGTCTTGGACATGAAGCGCAGGATTTTTTCCGGCTTGTCGCTGAATTCGTGCCGTTCGGGTTTCAAGGCAATGGCTTCGATGATGGCTGCACGTAAATCCGGGTCACTGATGCCCGCGCGCAGCAACGGGCGCAACTCAAAGTTGTGTTCCTGCCCGAGACACATGTACAAAGTGCCGTCGACCGACAAGCGCACGCGGTTGCAGGTGGCGCAGAAGTGTTGCGAGATCGGCGTGATGAAGCCGATGCGCAAATTGCTGCCGCCGACTTTGAAGTAACGCGCCGGGCCGCCGCCGTTCATCACGGTGGGGATCAATTCGTAACGCTGCTCAAGCCGCTGCTTGACGATTTGCAGGTCCATGTAGTGACGCGTTGCATCGCGGCCGGTTTCGCCCATCGGCATGGTTTCGATCATGCGCAGCGTGAAATCGTTGGCGATACAATACTCGACCAGATCTTCCACTTCGTCGTCGTTAACGCCTTTCATTACCACCATGTTGATTTTGACGGGATGAAAGCCGACTTCTTTTGCCGCCTGTAAACCCGCCAGCACCTTTTCCAGCTTGCCGCCGGTAATGTCCTGAAACCGTTTGGGTTGCAAACTGTCAAGACTCACATTCAAGCGCGTAACGCCCGCGTCTTTGAGTGCGCGCGCCTGCTTGGCCAGTTGCACGGCGTTGGTGCTCATCGACAGGTCGTGGATGCCGGGCAAGCGCGCGAGACGCGCGGCGAGCTGCGGCATATCCTTGCGCACCAGCGGTTCGCCACCGGTGATACGCACACGCCGCACACCCAACTCGCCGAACGCGCGGATCACGCGTTCGATCTCGTCGAAGCTCAGCCAGTGCTCCGGTTCTTCGAAATCATTGAAGCCTTTCGGCAGGCAATAGAAGCAGCGCAGATCGCACTTGTCCGTAACGGACAAGCGTACATATTCGATGCGGCGGCCAAAGGGGTCGGTCAGTCCGTGTGTCATGGCACCAAGATACTCGAATGAGAAAAGTGAATCCGAAATATTTTAGTCGCGCCGATCCGTAATTCCTTGCAGATTTTTGGCTAACAATAAAAAAGGGGCGCGGAATCGCGCCCCTTTACATTCTAAGGTTTGCCGTAAACCGCCGTAATGTAGTCGAGCATGAGTGCCTGATGGGGATGATCCTTCACGACTCCGTTCTCGACGAGCTTAATCTCCTCCGCGCCGAACTTGTCGGCCATTTTGACCACCACTTTCTGCCACGCCGCACGGGTCATGACCGGCTGCGAGCTGGTGTAATCCGCCGAATGACAGTGGCGGCATTGGTCATTCACTAACTTGACGCGCGGCCCCGGCGGTGCGGTGAATTTCGCGATATCGGTCGGGGTATGGCATGAATTACACACGAGGGTATCGACGGCGCCCAGATCGGGTCCGGGCGGAAACGATGACTGGTCACGCGGCAGCGATATTTGAAGATTTGGCTGGATGCTCGGCAGTGCAACCCGTGTCATGTGGCTGCCACCTTGATCTTCGGAGGTCGTACCATTGTTGCTGCTCAGTACCACGCCGTCCGCAACCTGTTCCTGGGTTGTGGGCTCACTACATCCGGCCGCCGCAACACACAAGGTTGCGACGAGTAACCACCTGCGCTGGTGTGATCCATCGGTAAATAAGTATGCGTTCATAAAATCTCCTTAAATCGCCGTGACGTTAACAGTTTCAATCGGGTTGTAGCCGTAGCCGGTCGGAGCCCAAAACTGCGTGTCAGGCTGGACCTCGCCCGAATTTGCCGTCGCCCTGATTTTCAACGCGTACGGACCCGTGGCGTTGGGAGTAAATGAAATCTCGAAGCCGCGAAACGAGTATTTGCCCAGGTTTTTCCCGAGCGTCGTATTCGTCCACGCCCCTCCATTCACCGAGAACTCCACTCTCTTGATACCTGTACCGCCGTCAACCGCAAAGCCGCGCACCACCTGGCGTGCGTTCGCTGCCACTTTGGCGCCTTCAATCAAGTTGGTAATAAAAGAGCGGACGCGCGGGCCAGTCACCGGCCGGGTGCCCGGCGGCGTCGGCACCGCAGTACCCGGAGGAACACACGCGCAATCGTTGGCCGGTTCACGATAGGCGGTGCCCATGTAAAAGCCGGTGAACACCGCATTGACCACCGAAATCTCGGTGAGATGCTTGACCCAGTAGGTGCCGGTGTAACCCGGCACCACCAGCCGTAGCGGATAGCCGTTGAGCATCGGTAAATCGGCGCCGTTCATTGCATAGGCCAGAATGACGTCATCGTTGCTGGTGGCGATATCGACGTTCAACGATTTTATAAAGTCGGGAATCGTGTCTTCCTTACCTTGATCCATACCGTTAAAAGTTACCTGCACCGCACCCGCGCCGACCCCGGCCTTGGCGAGCACGTCTTTCAACTTCACACCAGTCCAGCGCGCGTTACCCATTGCACCGTGCGCCCATTGCCCACCCGGCACACGCGGAACATTAAAGCCACGGCTGTTGCCGGTACACATGTTGGCGGCGACCACTTCCATCGGCGTGAACCCGGTTTTCAGGTCGGCCAACGTCAGACTCAGCGGGGTCGTGACATTACCATTGACCGCCAACTTGTAGCTCGCCGGTTCAACCGACAGCGGAATGCGCGTGTTGTGGTAACGCAAAAAAAACGCATCGTTGGGAGTAATCAGGTACTTATCGCCCGTGGCTTTAAGCCCTTCGTCAAAAGCGGAATACGGTGTTTCCAATTGCAGGGCGTCGCTGGTTAAAACAATCAGCGGCCGTTTTTGCGGGTATTGCACCAGCAGTCGCTCACCGTGCTCGAAGGGTAAGGTAATCGTCTTGGGGGGAGCGACTGGTGTGCCGGAATGGCTTGCTAAAACACTTGTCGCCTGGCTGCCTGCCACTCCTGCGAGGCCGAGCAATCCTGCGTTGCGTAAAAAATTTCGTCGGTTGTAATTGGTGGTATCCATGTTCCATCTCCCTGTGCTGCGTTAAACAAATTCACGCGGCGCTGCCGAGAACGGCCACACCGCATGGGGTGTCATCGACGATACGAAGTTTAAGGGGGCGAACAAGAACAAGGCAAGGTTATGTGCGGTAATATTTTATCTATTACAGGGCGGTGACGGCGGGCAGTGCTCACTACAGAATTTGGCGGCGGGCGTAGCCGACCCGGACATCGCGCGACCCGCAACACCACTCTAAACAGAGTGAAGCACTACTCTTCGCTGTGCGAGATTGGTTGCAACTTCCTGCAACACTTCCTCAGACACTACAGCATCGCCTGTGTCCTTGAGCGCACTGTGAATGACTTTGACCGTAGCACAATAATCTTCCACGTCGATGTCTTTCACCCGCTGTTCGCGCGAGCGATTGCAGGCGGTTTTTGCGGCCGAGTTGTTCGGCTCGGCGGCTGCGAGGATGGGCGCATAGCGCCACAACATGCCCAGATCGCCTTCGATCTCGACAATTTGTTTTTGCATCGGCATACGCACCACATTGTCGAGCCGATTAAATGCCAACATCCACGCGAACATGCCCGCAGCGGTGGCGGGCAGCAATAACACCCAGGTGGTTTTTAAAAATAATTCGTACTCGGCACGCCCGCTGACCCAGGAAAACCAGGCAATTGCGAAGACCGCGCCGTAAATCGCACAGGCCACGGTAATGCCGATAAGTTTGGATTTTCCCTGCGCGGGATAAACTTTTTTCTTGTAGTCAAGCTGCGCCAGGTCATAGGTACGTTCAAATTTTTGTAACAGTTCGCGGCGCAAGCGGCGTTGGTCTTTTGCGGTCTTTGCCATTAGTCAACACTCAGAACGATCTTGCCTTGCATACCGCCGCGCTCGATCAGTTGATGCGCACGCGCCGCCTCTTGCAACGGCAGAACTTCCGACACGAGCACGCGCAACTGGCCACTATCGAATAATGCTGCGCCCTGCTCGAGAATTCTGGTTTGCCGCAAGCGCGCCGCATGCAACTCCATAAACATCGGAGTGAGCATTAGCTCGAATGACACGCGCAGATTTTTATCGCGCGCGACTTTCCAATCGACGCTGCTGTCGGGCTGCAACAACGTGACCACGTCGCCGTACACCCGCGCGGCGGCAAAGCTGCGCACAAATGTCGTGCCGCCCACGGTATCGAATACAACATTCGCTCCGCCGCCACGACTCCACGCGGCAACTTCGGCGACGAAATCCTGCTGCCGATACAAAATGACACGCTCCGCGCCCAACGTCCGCACCCACTCCGCCTTGGCTTGCGAACCCACAGTGGTGCACACGCGCGCACCGGCGATACGCGCCAACTGCACTGCGATGTGCCCCACGCCGCCCGCGCCCGCATGGATCAACACTTCATCATCCGCGCGCACCTGGGCGCGTTCGTGCAGCGCTTCCCACGCCGTCAGCAATACCAGTGGCACAGCCGCCGCGTGAATAAAATCCAGCGACGCCGGTTTGCGTGCCACGTAATGTTCGTCAAGCACGCAGTACTGCGCGTAATTGCCGGGCGCGCCGCCGATGCCGCCGTTGCAGAAATACACCGCATCGCCAACTTTAAAACGGGTCACGTGCGCACCGACAGCATCGACCACACCGGCGCCGTCGCAGCCCAGAATAGTCGGCAGCCGGTCGGGGTAATAAGTGCCACGCTTGCGTAATTTGGTGTCGACCGGATTGGCGCCCGCCGCTTTGAGACGTACACGCAATTCATGCGGATGCTGAATGTCAGGCACAGGCACGTCGCGCCACTGCAACATTTCCGGCCCGCCAACGGAGGTCATTACCATTGCTTTCATTACGCGACCAACTCAACCGTATCGATCGCCGCACGAGCGCGCTCGAAACGTGCGCGCACGGCATCGGCGTGTGCTATCGCCACCGGCCCGATAAAGCACCACTGCTGCAACAATTGCGGCACCTGCGCCGCACCCTGTGTTTCTCCGGTCTTCATGCGACGCGCCAGCTGGTCAACTTGATATTGCATGCGTGGTGCGCGGTACTCCGGCGGCGATTCGATACCGGCGGCAATTTCCAGACGCAGACACAGCAGCTCTTTACTTGCCAGATTTTCCTGTGCGCGTTTTGTAAACTGTGCCGCCACGTTGTCACGCTGCGGCCCTTGCAAACCATGCAGCATATCCGCCGCCGTCTGAAAGCGCATATTGAGCGGCTGCTCGACAGCGTCAGACAATGAAGCAAGTCCTTGCCATTCCAGTTGCGCCGCACGCATCCGCGTATTCGCAATGTCGCTCGTTAACGCGCCGGACAGCAAATTTTCCGCAGCCAATTCAAGTTCAGTGCAAAGCTCCGCTTTGCGTTCCAGCAAGCGCACGCTGTGTTCGCGCTCTTGTCGCAGGGAGGCTTTTTCCCGCTGTTCAAACTCACGACAGGCGCGCTGAAACTGCTGCGTCATCTCACGCTCGGCCTCTTTCGGCAACGCACCGACGCGTTCAAAATCGGTTTTCGCCTGCTGCACTTTGCCACGCGCCTGCCGCAACGCGTCGCCCTGCAACAGCGCAAACTCTTCCACCTGTGCACACAAGGCCTGCGCGCGCGCCAGGTGTTCCTGGCGCTGTTGATCCTGCGCCGCATGGACTGCTTCACGTTGCGCAAAAATCCGGTCGCTCGCAGCACGGAAGGTGTTCCACAAACTGTTCGATTCGGCCGATTGTCCAATCAGCTTCCATTGGCTTTGCAACTGCTTGGACTGCGTAATCGCGTCTTTCAGTGCGGGACTGTCGGCAAGCAGGTCTTTTACCGAATCCGCAAGTTGCTCCATGCGGCGGATCAAGGTTTCCTTTTTCGACTTGTTGAGTTTTTTCTCCGCACTCAGGCGCGCGGCCAGGTCATCCATCACCACCCGAAAACGTTTGTTCAGCGTGTTGCTCAAGGCGCGCTCGGCCGGCCCGATCGCGTTCCATTCCAAGCGCGCGGTGCGCAGCAGGTGCTCGATCTTTTTCCAGTCGGTTTGTTCCCAATCGCTTGCAGCGACGAACTGCTCCAACCCGGAACAGATTGCAGTTTTTTGCGCCGCGTGTTGCTTGCGTTGCTCGCGCTCGCTTGCGAAAAATACCTCACACGGCGCGTGCGCGGCGTCGCACGCGCTCTTGAATCGTTCCCACAACGCTTTTGCACCGGCGTTATCTGTCGCGCCCAGCTCCTTCCACTGATCACGCGCGGCGCGAATCTTGTCGGCGATGTCGTGATAGTCGCGCTCCAGATCCGGCGCCTGTTGTAATTGCTGCGCCAGGCTTTCCATTTCCGCAACCAGATTTTCTTTCACTGGTGCACCCGCCCAGCGCTTCCACGACCACAGCACGCGCACATTTTTTGTCGCCGCCTGAAAGCGGCGATACACCTCGTGTTTGCGCAGCGCGGCCGCGTCGGACGCAGGCAGGCTGTCGTAAATCTGTTGCGCCTCGCGATGCTGTTCCGCAGCAATCTGGGATTGCCCCTCTTCCGTGGCCTGGGCGATCTCCCCGACCAGACGGGTGAAGCTTCCGACGTCATCGTTTATTTTTTGGAGTTGCTGCCCACAGCGCGCACGCAGCTGTTCGAGCGCCGTGCGAATGCGCTGTTCAGCCGCAGCGTCGAGTGCGAAATGGTGCGGCCGCACGATGGCGTCCAGCTGTTTTTCCAGCGCTTTGATATCACGCTCCGCCAACCACCCGCTCGCTGCCAGTGTCGCTTGCGCACGGGTCTCGACATCCAGCAAAGCCGCTTGCGCAGCGTGATAACGCGGAATGTCGCCCGCCACCGCCTCGACCTGCTCGGCAAGCGCGGCAAAGCGCGCACACCAAGGTTGTTCTTCGACGGCCGACAGGCTGCCCGCTTCATCCCATGTGGTACGCACCACGCGCACAGCGCGTGACAAATTCACTTCATCATCGGCAATCGGTACCGCTTGTTGTCTAATCTCACCGAGCAACCGTTCCAGTTGCCCGCACAGCTCGCGTTTGCGCGTGTGCAACATGTCACGCTGCGCTTCCGTCTCGCGCTGCGCACGCAACGCCTGCTCGTGTTGCACAAAGGTGGCGTCGAACGCCGCGCGCGCCGCCGCGAAACGCGCCACCAGATCGGCGTCAAAGGCGCCGTCTTTGACACTATCCCATTCCGCTTGCAGTTGCTTCCAATCCGCTTCGATGCGTGCCAGACGCGCACCCGCCACGGTCCAATCCGAGGCACGCACCAGCGCCTCCAACGCCGCGCACCCGTGACGTGCCTGTTGATGCAAACGCGTGGGGCGCTCCGCGTCGGCGGCCATTTGTTCGAGCTTTTCACGCGCCGCAGCGCTCACCCGCTTGTCTTTCATGCGCGCCTGCTTGGCGACGCGCTCCAAGGTGGATTTCTGCTGGATGCGCTCCACCGCCGCGTAGCGCAGCTGCGCATCCGCGTCCTGCAACGCGATGTCGCCCAGCAAGGCTTCGCGCTCCACGCGTTGCAGCGCGACACGCCGCAGTCCGCTTTCGACACCCCGGCGCGCAACATCTTCGATCAGTTTGATATCGGTTAGCGTCGCCACGCGTTGCAAACGATCCGCAAGCGGCGGCGCGCCGCGTTCGACACCGCATAACAAATGCGCAAAGCGCTGACTGGCGGCGGCGCGCACCTCCTCACTCACGTCGGTTTGCGCCACACTCGCCAATACGTCCAGCTCGGCAATACGTTTTAGCGCCGTGCTGCGCACCTCAGCGTCCGCGTCGGCGCGCACGACGTGCAACAACGCATCGCGATCTTCGCCGCGCGCGAGATTCAAATCGTGCACCGCACGTTTACGCACCTGCGGATCTTTGTGCTGCCACTTGGGCTTGAAAAGCGCTTTGAACATCATGTCGGTATTGCCGTGTTAGGAAATAATCGCCGGTATCATATCGCGCGACTGACGCGTTTGGCAGCGACATCATCAGGCTTGACGACGGATCGCCGCCCCGATAATGTCACGCGCGCATGTCCCCTGGCTTAACTCAAGGAGAACACCATGAAAAAAGCGCTCGTTTTTGCTGCTCTGTTTGCTGTCACGCCGCTGGCGCTGGCCGGAAAAACCTATCAGGTTACCGGCCCGGTTGTCGCGGTGGACGACAAAACCATCGTCGTGGAAAAGGGTAAGGACAAATGGGAAATCGCCCGCGACGCCGCCACCAAAGTCACCGGCGAACTGAAAGTGGGCGACAAAGTCACCATCGAATACAGCATGACTGCCGCAACCATTACGGTGAAGGAAGCGAAGAAAAAGTAATTTCAAGACACGTAAAAATCCCGCGCGGCATCGCTGCTGCGCGGGATTTTTTATTCACCACGGATTAACGTCGTGCGAGTACACCATCAACAATTTTAACCTTGTCGCCAGGGAGCAGGCCCGGGTCGGTCGTTAGCCGCACGGTTCGGGTAGTGCCGTCTTCCATGCTCACGTTGACATTGATACTGCGGGTCTTGTGCATGTTCTTTTCGATCTTGTTTCCCGCCACCGCACCACCCACCGCAGCGACTACAGTCGCGAGCGATTTACCATCCCCTTCGCCAATTTGACGCCCCACCACCGCGCCGGTAATGCCACCCGCAATCGCACCCAAACCCGAAGCTTCGCGCTCTTTTTCCACTGCGCGCACGGATTGAACCACACCGCAATTCGCACACACCGGCGCCGCTTCCACTTTCTTCGCGACACTCTCGGAACGCGCAACGGCCGCCGCTGCAGGTTTCGCATTGTCGGGTTTCGAGCTGGCCGTCGGAATCAGGCCCGTCATCACGCCGATGCCTACCACGCTGAATAAAATCACTGCGATGGCGGCGCCGATCATGAGCGGATGTGCTTTCGCTTTGTCGGTGTAAATCCGGGCGATTTGTTGTGTTGTGGGACTCATAAGATGTTACCTCACTTAAGTTTCTTCGATAAGCCGACACTATACAGACCTTAACCTTAAGCTTGCTTTAAGGCGCTGTGAATCAAGGATCACTCCGGCATAATCTCCGCAAAGCTGTGCAGCGCCGCGAATTCGCCCACGTCTTTCGCTGGCCGACGTGTGTCCGGCTGAACCACCGCCAGCAAGTGCGCGATGCCGTAGTGTTGTGCGGAACGCAGTACCGGCAGGCTGTCGTCGATCAACAGAGTGTGCCGCACATCGAATGGGACATGCTGTTGCAGCTTGCCCCAGAACCGCAGGTCTTCTTTCGGCAATCCCAATTCATGTGCGCTGATGATCCGGTCGAAGTGCGCGCCGAGCCGGGTGCGGCGCATTTTGATCTGCAAGCTTTTGCCGTGGGCGTTGGTCACCAGCACCGTGTGTTTGTTGGCGCGGCGCAACGCGGCGAGAAATTCCACGACCTGCGGATGGATGGCGATGAGGTGTGCGACTTCCTGTTTGAGCAACGGAATGTCCAGGCCGAGCTGATCGCTCCAGTAGTCCACGCAATACCAGTTGAGAGTGCCTTCGGCGGCTTTGAATTTTGCGTAGAGAAAATCGCGGGAGGTTTTAATGTCGAGCCCGTGCTTATCGGCGTAGCGCTGCGGTACGTGCTCCTGCCAGAAGTGATTGTCGTAGTGCAAGTCAAGCAAGGTGCCGTCCATATCAAGCAGCACCGTGCGGATGGTGGACCAGGTAATCATTATTGCTCCTTGCGCCGGACAATTTGGATAGCGGACAGCGCTGCGCTCATCCGCACTACAAGCGATTCCGCACCGGCGCGAAACTGCGGCGGTGGATCGGCGTAACCCCGAGCGCGTCGAGCGCACGTAAATGCGTCGGGGTGGGATAGCCTTTGTGTTGCGCCAGACCGTAGCCGGGATAGCGTGCATCCCATTCCACCATTTCCAGGTCGCGGGCAACTTTGGCGATGATGGATGCGGCGCTGATGGCGGGCACGCTGGCGTCACCTTTGATGATGGCTTCGGCGCGGCACGGCAACACCGGGCAGCGATTGCCATCGATGTAGGCGAGGTCAGGTGCGATGTGCAGTCCGGCAACGGCGCGCTGCATGGCGAGCATGGTGGCCTGCAAAATGTTGAGCGCGTCGATCTCTTCGACTTCGGCGCGGCCGATGGCGTGAGAATAAGCGCGGGCGCGGATCAAAATATCGAGTTCCGCGCGGCGTTCGGGGCTCAGAACTTTTGAGTCGGCGAGTCCTGCGATGGGCTGGTTCGGATCGAGGATCACCGCAGCGGCGATCACCGGACCCGCCAATGGCCCCCGACCGACTTCGTCAACACCGCACACCCAGCCGAGGATGCCGCCGAAATCGAGCTGGATCTGGGTTTTATTGGCGGGTTTTTTCTTCATTATTAAGTCTCTTTGTACCCGATCAATTCCAGCACCGCGTCGGCCGCTTGTTGTGCGGCATCGCGGCGTAATTGCAGGTGGATGTCGCGAAACTGCGCTCGCAACGCCTGCGCACGCTCCGGCTCCTCCAGGAAACCCAGCAGATGGCGGCCGAGTTGATCGGCGCGTACATCGTCCTGCACGAACTCATCAACAATTTCTTTCCCGGCGAGCAGATTGGGCAAGGAATAATACGGCACCTTGATCATGCGGCGCAGCAGAAACGCGGACAGCTTCGAGACCCGGTACGCGACCACCATCGGCTTCTTCAACAGCAGCGCTTCCAGAGCGGCGGTGCCGGACGCGAGCAGCACCACGTCGGCGGCGGCCATCGCGTCGTGCGACTGGCCTTCGACCAACATCAATGGTAATTCGCCGCGCTGTTGCGCCAGTATTTCCTGAAACAGCGCGCGCGTTTTGGCGCTGGCCACCGGCGTAATAAATCGCGTACCGGGACGACGTTGCAAGATCCAGGCAGCGGTACGCACAAACTCGGGGCCGAGATTTTGCACTTCCATGCTGCGGCTGCCGGGCAGGATGGCGACGATTTCGCCCTCGGACTCCAAACCAAATTTCGCACGCGCGGCACGCATGTCGTTGTCGAGCGGAATCATGTCGGCCAGCGGATGGCCAACATAACGCGCCGCCACGCCATGCTGCGCATAGAACTGCTCTTCGAACGGAAACAGGCACAACACCAGATCGGTGGAACGCGCGATTTTTTTTACGCGGTATCGGCGCCACGCCCATACCGAGGGACTGACGAAATGCACGGTGGGGATACCGCGCGCCTTGAGCTTGCGTTCCAGTCCCAGGTTGAAGTCGGGTGCATCCACGCCGATGAACACGTCGGGTGGAGCGGCGCTGAAGCGACGTGCCACGTCGCGACGAATACGCAACAATTCGAACAAGCGTCCCAGTACTTCGGTGAGGCCCATCACCGCAAGTTTTTCGCTTGGATAGAAAACACGGCAGCCGAGCTGCTGCATGCGCGGCCCGGCGATGCCTTCAAATTCAACACCCGGCACTCGCGCCCGGATGGCCTGCATCAGGCTTGCAGCCAACAGATCGCCCGAGGCTTCGCCCGCGACTATGCCGATGCGCATGGGGGTTGGTTCACGGCGGTGGTTTTCATAAGGGGGGTTATTCGCTGCGTGTTGGTTCTACACGGGAGTGATTATTCGCTGCGCGTTGGTTTTACGCGGGAGTGGTATTCTATCCCGCGCATGGAAAAACTCATCACCTTTACGCTGGAATCATTGCTGCTACCGCCCGGCGGCGTGCTGCTGTTGCTGGTCATCGGGCTGCTAGCGCTCAAATTCAAGCCACGCGTTGGTTATGCGCTGCTGGTGACCGGCGTCGTAATGTTTTACGCATTCAGCGCACCGTTCTTTTCTTCTGCGCTGCTGGGTTTATTGGAGTCGGAAGCGCTCCCCCCGCGCGGCGATCTGCATGCCGATCCGCACGCCGCCGTCGTGATTCTCGGCGGCGGCCGCTACAAAAACGCGCCGGAGTACGGCGGCGATACGGTATCGATACTGACGCTGGAGCGAGTGCGTTACGGGGCGCGCCTGGCGCGCCGCACCAAACTTCCGGTGCTGGTTACCGGTGGCACTGTGTGGAAGCAGCGCGCTTCGGAAGCGTCACTGATGAAAGCCACGCTGGAGGAAGACTTCAATACGCCGGTACGCTGGGTCGAAGGGCAGAGCCGCACCACATGGGAAAACGCGCGTAACACCCGCGACGTGCTCGCCAAGGAAGGCATTACCCGCATCTATCTGGTCACCCACGCCTGGCATATGCCGCGCTCGGAATTCGCGTTCCGCCACTTTGGATTCGACATCATTGCGGCGCCCACATCATTCAGCAACACGTCTGAAGTCGATCCCGACACATCCAACTGGCTCCCCGAGGCGCGCGCGTTACGCGGCAGTTATTTTGCGCTGCATGAAATGGTCGGGCTGCTGTGGTATCGCGCAAAGGCGGCGACGGATTTGTAGGAGCGCCGCAGCACAGTTGTCATTTCGATCAGCGCGCGCTTGGGTTGCAAATTCTCCGCCCCAAGCTCGGTAACCGGTTTGCCGTGCTTCCTACATTAAGCATGCGTTTGCGATTCACTCACGGATACGTATACTGTTTATAATTTTATACGTGGAGAAAAACTCATGGCCGCGACAAAATTAACTCTGCTGGTCGACAAGAAAATTATCGAACGTACCAAGCGTTACACCAAACATCACCACACCACGATTTCGCGCCTGGTGTCGCGGTTATTGGAACGATTAACCAATGGCGACATCGAAGAGTTACCACCTGCCGTGTTACGGCTGGTCGGCGTGTTGCCGAAAGAAGCATCGTTGGACAAACATCGCGCTCATCTACGCGACAAATACAAATTATGAAACTCTTGTTGGACGCCAACGTCGTGCTCGACGTACTCGCGATGCGGGAACCGCACTGGAAAGCAAGCGCGGGCGTGCTGGCACGCGTGGAGTCTGGCAAAGCCAAAGGGTTGATCGCCGCACACAGCGTCACGACCATCTATTACCTGCTCAGCAAACACCTCAACCGAAAAAAAGCACGCGCCGCAATTGTGCAACTGCTCAATGTCCTGGACGTTGCCGCCGTAAATCACCACGTGGTTTTAGATGCATTGTCGCTAGGCTGGGAAGACTTCGAAGACGCCGTGCAAGCCGCTGCAGCCTTGCATGCGAAAGCAACTCACTTAATTTCACGTAACCCGAAAGACTTTGCCACCCTCACCATTCCGGTACTGACACCGGATGAATTTCTGCGCGGCGAGCTGTTGGCGGAATAGCGCGCAAAGCAGATCCACGGTACAAAAATAATACAACTACACAAGCCTCACCCGACCCCTGGTCGGATGCGGCGCAGCCGTTATCCGCTCGTTTGGTTAAGCCGCACTCCGCCGACGGATGCACGCAAGTTCGGTTTTGTAGGTCTGCTGCGCGTCCCACAAATCAACTGCGCGTTGTGCGTTCAGCCAAAATTCCGGGGTATTTCCAAATAAACGCGCCAGGCGCAGCGCCATTGCGGGACTGACGGCGCGGCGTTCGCGCAAAACTTCGTTAACCGATTGCCTGGAGACTCCAAGCGACTCGGCTAGCTCGATCACCGACAGGGTGTAATCCGGCAAGAAATCTTCACGCAACATCGCGCCAGGGTGGGTTGGCCTCCGGCGTGCTTTTCCAGTGTTTGGCAAACTCATGGGTAAATCCTCCTGCGTCAGTGGTAGTCCGCGAATTCCACTTCATAGGCATCGCCGTCCTGAAACCTGAAACAGATTCGCCATTGGTCATTCACGCGGATACTGTATTGCCCTTTGCGACCACCCTTCAACGCTTCGAGTCGATTGCTGGGAGGCACTCTCAAATCCTGAAGGCAGGTCGCATGATTAGCGTAGTCCATCCGGCGCGCAGCTCGCGCGGCTAAATCAGGATGAATGCCCTTGGCGTGTTGATTCAGGAACAATTCACGCGTGCGTTTATCGGCAAAGGACTTGATCAAACAATATCGTCTCCAGATAAAAATAACTGTAACGTGGTGCGTGACAACCGTCAATGCAGCGATGCGTGACGTGGATGCCGATTGTCATGGAGATCCCCAGGG
>JANOOV010000499.1:0-9761 GCA_031421535.1 Gammaproteobacteria bacterium | reverse complement strand
CTCCTCCACCAGCCCGGCCGGTGGAGCGGTCAATGTTTCCACGGGGATCGCGATCACGGCGATCTTCAGCGAGCCTATGAGTGCCGCTTCGATCAATGACGGCACGTTCACGGTCGGCGGGGTCTCCGGCAACATCAGCCTGAACGGCGCCACAGCAACGTTTACGCCCACCAGTGCACTCGCAGGAAGCGTTTCGTATACCGCGACTCTCGCCGGCGGGGCGTCCGGCGTAAAAGACGTTGCGGGCAATCCCATGACTTCGAATTACAGCTGGTCTTTTATCACGTCCGCGCCACTCACTTGCGGCAGCGTTACCGTCCGGTGTGTTGATGACACGGCGGGGCCGACGCAGGAATACGCCACCATCCAGGCAGCAGTCGACGCTGCCGGTCCGGGCGACACCATTCTGGTGTACGACGGCGTTTATAGCGGCTTTGTCATTTCCACAAGCGGCATGGCGGCCAACCGCATCACGATTAAAGCCAATGGCAGTTCGGCGCTTATCAATTCGACCAACGGCAGGAATGAAGGCATCACCCTCAGCAGGGCGAGCTACGTGACGGTCGAGGGGTTTACCATTACGGGCATGCCGGGTTACGGTCTGGCGACCCATGACGCGAGTTCCGCAGCCCCGATTCGCGGTTTGATTATCCGCAACAACACGGTGCAAAACTCCGGCTCTTCGAACATTTACCTGTCGCAGGTAGCGGATTCGCTGATTGAAGGCAATACGGCCAGCGGGTCCGTTGGCAGTCACGGCATTTACCTCGCCAATGGCGGATCGGACAACACCATCCTGCGCGGCAACCGCTGCCACAACAACGGCAAGAACGGCATTCACTTCAATGGAGATTCAAGCGTGGGCGGCGACGGCCTGCACAGCGGCATCACCGTTGAAAATAATATTCTGTACAACAACACCGCCAACGGCGTGGACGCGGACGGCGTGCAGGATTCGGTGTTCCAGAACAATCTGATGTATGGCAATGGCCGCAACGCCCTGCGCCTGTTTCAAATCGATTCGGACCAGGGGCCGAAAAATATCAAGGTGATCAACAACACCCTGCTGGTGCCAAGTGGCGGCGGTTGGGCCCTGAAGTTCAGCGAGGACCTTGGCGGCCATACTTTCTTCAACAACATCTTGTTGAGCGACAGCAGCAGCGGCAGCATATCGGTCGCCCATGCCAGCTTTGTGAGCAACTACAACGCTTTGGTGGGGCGGCTGTCCTTTAACGGCGAAAGCACCATCGTAAACTTGGCCGACTGGCGGCTTGCTGGCTACGACGCCAAGTCCTTCACAACCACTCCGGTGGCTCTTTTCGTAAGCACGGTGACGCCCGATTATCAGCTCAAATCCGGCGTCCCGGCGGTTAATGCCGGCAGTTCGTCCTGGAACGGGATAGCGACTCCCGTGACGGATATTCTGGGCGTTGCTCGGCCACAGGGTATCGCGCACGACCTCGGAGCCTACGAATCCTTCTGATCTGTTTGTCGAATTGTTCCTGTTCAGGCGCGACGTACCAACGGATCGAGATTCGCGCGACTACTCTCCCGTTATCAATGGGTTAAAAACTCCCGCGCTGTAAGACTCGTTGCTGGTGCCGGTAATGGAGAGGGACGGCCCCCCTCCTCCACTGCGCCAAAGGCATGTCCCCGGTTGAACAGGCAAACAAATGATCGCCTTGGCTTTACTGATACCGGTTGGACCAAATGTTATAGCGCGTGCCGTCGGTCTGCGACCACACCGCCAGGGCATTGCCGTTGGCGTCGATGGCAATCCGGGGATAAGAGGCATCACCCAGGTTGTCGGTCTCGATGAGTGCGGCCGTCCCCCAACCGGTGCCGGCGGTGTAGCGGTTCGCCCAAATGTTGTCGCGCGTGCCGTCATCCTTATTCCACACTGCCAAGGCATTGCCATTGGCGTCGAAGGCGATCTGAGGCCGGGGGGAAGAGGTACCGGCCGAGTTGTCGGTCTCAATGGGTTCAGCCGTGCCCCAGCCAGTGCCGACGATGTAACGATTGGACCAGATCTTTAAGTTTTTATACCACACTGCCAAGGCATTGCCGTTGGCATCGAAGGCGAGCTGGGGAGGATCGAAGACACTGCCCGCCGCAGGCTCGAGGATTGCCGCTGTGCCCCAGCCGGTGCCAACGGTGTAGCGATTGGTCCAGATGTTGTAGCCACCTATGCTGGTGAGCTGAGACCACACCGCCAGGGCATTGCCGTTGGCGTCGATGGCGATCTGGGGGGCATAGTCATAGCCTGTGATGTCGGTTTCGATGACTGCGGCGGCGCCCCAGCCGACGCCGATGGTGTAGCGGTTGGACCAGATGTTGTTACGCGTACCGTCGGACTGACTCCATACCGCCAAGGCATTACCGCTAGCGTCGAAGGCAATCTTGGGGGGGGTACTGGCACTGCCCGCGTTGTCGGTCTCGATGAGAACGGCCGCGCCCCAGCCGGTACCGGCAGTATAACGATTGGAGTAGACATTGCGCGTGGCGTCGGACTGAACCCACACCGCTAAGGCATTGCCGTTAGCGTCAATAACGATCTGGGGCATTTCTGCACTGCCCGTACCGCCCTCAAGGGACACTACCGCGCCCCAAAGGCCGGTGCTGGCGGTGTAACGGTTGGCCAAAATGTTGTTACGCGTGCCGTCGGATTTATGCCACACCGCCAGGGCATTGCCGTTAACGTCGATGGCGATCTGGGGCTGAGGGGTACTGCCAACGTTGGCCGCGCTCGTGGTTTCAATGACTGCCGCCGTGCCCCAGGTGCCTGTACTGGCGATGTAACGGTTGGACCAGATTTTGGAGATGGTGTTTGTAGCGTCGTCGTGCTGCACCCACACCGCCAGGGCATTGCCGTTGGTGTCGAAAGCGATCTGGGGGATATTGGCGTGGCCCGTGTCGACGGTCTCGATGAGTGCCGCTGCGCCCCAGGCCTTTGACGCAACAACAATGGTCAGCGTTGCGGTATTGCTGTTAGCCGTACCGGTGCTGTTGGTCGCCACAACGCGGTACTGCTTGCCGCTGTCGCCAATAACCGTGACCGGTGTGGTGTAGCTGCTGGCGGTGGCGCCGACGATGTTGCTCCAGGTGCTGCCACTATTGCTGCTCAACTGCCATTGCAACGTGGGTGTGGGCGTGCCGGTGGCGACCACGTTGAAGGTCGCGGTGGCGGATACTGCCACGCTCTGGTTGGAGGGTTGGGTGGTGAAGGCGGGCAAGGTTGGAGTTGGAACCGGACCTGGGCCGGCCCCCCCTCCATCCCCACCACCCCCACCACAGGCTGTGAGACTGGTTAGTAGAGACAGAACGATGCCGTGCCAGAGGGCGGTGCGTAGCTGGGATGTAACGTGCGATGCGGTGGTCATGCGGGTTTCCCTCTGCTTCATAAATCGATTCGGTCCAGAATGATACCACCCCACCCGCATCAGGTCGGTTGTATCAACTGTGAGGGGGATCACACACCAGCATCACCCCATTACTGCGTTGTAACGCGGTGCCAGTAACGTTGCGCACTGTCGCGATACAGCTCGGGTACGCCGAGGCCGGTAGGCCCGACTTTAAAACTGATCGCACCCGCGTTGGCGCTGTCCAGCAAACGCGCATCGACGTCACGATAGCGCTGCACCACCTTCGCTTTCGGGAAGCCAAAACGGTTGCGGTAGCCTACGGGAAACAATGCGTAGCGCGGCGCGATGGTGTTCACGAACTCGGGAGACGACGACGTGGCGCTGCCGTGATGCGGCACCACCAGAATGTCGCTGCGCAGGTGCGCTGCTGGGTCGGCGAGCAGAAATTTTTCGGACAGAATTTCGATATCCCCCGGCAACAACACGCTGCCACCCGCGATGCTCACTCGCAGCACACACGACACGTCGTTGTCTTTTTTGTGGCGCAGTCCGGAGTCCGCCGGGGGCGGATACAACACGGTGAAGTCAACGCCGTCCCATTGCCATGCGCGCGGCGTGGCACAGGAGGTTGCGTCGGGCGCGAGTTCGAGCGGCACGCTGCTGGCGACTTCCCCAACATGCGTTTGGCGCAGCACCGAACGCGCACCGCCGATGTGGTCGCTGTCGCCGTGGCTCAACATCAATAGGTCAACATCGCGCACCCCCAGATAACGCAGGTACGGCACCACCACCGCTTCACCGGTGTTGAAGTGTTCGGAGAATTTCGGCCCGGTGTCGTACACCAGCACATGGTTGGTGGTGCGCACCACGGCGGAAAGTCCCTGGCCGACGTCAAGCAACGTAAACCAGAATTCGCCGGGCGACGGTGCGGGCGGCGGCACGATGATCATTGGCGCCAGCGCCACCGCACCCAGCCAACGCGCAGGCACGCCGCGCGGTAGCAACAGCCACAGTGTGCCGAGTATGCCGACGATCACGGCCCAGGTGCGCGGCACGTGCTGCGTCCATTGCGCTCCCGGCGTGGCGGCGGCGAGATCGAGAAACCACCACGCGGGCACGACCGACCACTGCGCTAAGTTTAAAAAGAATTCGCCGACCGATTGTGCAATCGCGATGGTCAATGCGCCCGCCAAGGTCAGCGGCACGGTCACGATGTTGAACCACGGCACGGCGATGAGATTGGTCAGCGGCGCAATCATGCTGGTGCGCTGAAACAACACCAGCATCAGCGGCAACATTCCGACCGCCACCACCCATTGCACGCGCCCCCATTTCCACCACCAGTTCGGCTCGCCCCAGCGCGCGTGCATCGCGAATAAAATCACCGCGACCGCGCCGAACGACAACCAGAAACCGGCTTGCAAGACCGCCAGCGGGTCCAGCACCAGCACGGCCAGTAACGAAAGCGCCAGGACGCGACTGGCTGGAATACGGCGCTGCGCGATGATCGCCGCCATGACCACGCCGACCATCACCAGCGAGCGCTGCGTCGGCACGGAAAATCCCGCCAGCGCGGCGTAGACGGTCGCCGCCAGTAATGCAGCCACCGCCGCCGCCTTGGGTGCGGGCCACCACAACGTCGCCCTGCTCGACCACGCCCATACCCGGCGCGTCAGAAAAAACATCACCCCAGCGATAAAGCCGATGTGCAATCCGGAAATGGAAATCATGTGCGTGGTGCCGGTGCGATTGAGCACGTCCCACTGCGCTTCGGTGAAATCCTGCGTGACGCCGATGGCGAGCGCCGCGACGATAGCCTGATGCGGCTGCTCGAATAACGCCTGCGAAATTTTTTCAGACAAATCCTGGCGCCAGCGGTCCAGCGGGCGGGCGAACGGCGCAGTTTCAAGAAGCTCATAACCGGGCGCCGCATCGGACTCATCGGTCTGCGCATCCCTGGCGGTCGGCGGAAAAACTGCTCCTGCGTTTGTCCCCGGAGGGACGGCTTCGCGCTCCGCACTTCCGCCCTCCACGGATGGAGTAATGCCGCGTGAGGGCAGGAGCCCGGAGCGGCCGCCATCCCTGGCGGTCGCGCGTGCTACGCGTACATAACCGGTCGCACGGATCCCTTGCTGGTACAGCCAGCCTTCGTAATCGAAGCCGCCCGGATTCATGAAACCATTCGGACGTTTCAGCCGCACCGTGAACCGCCAGCGATCACCCACACGTACATCGGCGTCGGCGCTGCGCCACGACAGGCGCACCCGTCCCGGAACCGGCAGTGCATTCTCATTGAGACGCAACGACTGCACATCGAACAAGAAGCGCACATCGTGCTCGCTGCGCGTCGGCAAGCTTGCAATAGAACCTTCGGCAACCAGATCAACGCCTTCGTGTTCCGGCGCCAGACCGCCCTGCCCCAGCATCAACTGCGCGCGCAACAAGGCCCAGAAAAATCCGCACGCCACCCACCACGGCAACCGCGCCGCTGGCCAATACCACGCCAGCAACGCCAGCGGCAACAACAGCGCGCACCAACCCCAATCCGGTAATTGCGCGAATTGTTGTAACGCAAAAATTCCGGCGAGAAACGCGAGTGCGGCAATACGCATACATGAAGGATGAATGAATGGCTGCCGGGATGGAATGTGCGTCGCGCCTCATCCCATACCGGAACAGCAGCGGTTTATCTCAAGGTCGGCGTTGCGCCGATCGACATCGGCAACTGGCGTCCGATGGCCACGCCCAGACGTTCGGCGAAGCGGTTCAGGTAATTCGGTTGCGGCGTGAAATCGACGATTTTATCTTCGCCGATAACTTCACGCGCGACATAACCGGCACTGCCCAAGCCATCGACCAAGCCGAGCTCGACACTTTGTTCGCCGGTCCACACCAGACCGCTGAACAGGTCAGGATTTTCTTTCAGGCGCGCGCCGCGCCCTTCTTTAACCACGTCGATAAATTGTTTGTGAATAGTCTTCAACAGGCCCTTCACATGCATGATGTCTTCCTCCTTGGGCGGCGTGAACGGATCGAGGAAGCCTTTGTTCGTGCCTGCGGTGATCAGGCGTCGCTCGACGCCGAGCTTTTTCATTGCCTCGGTAAAGCCGAAGCCATCCATCAACACGCCGATGGAGCCGACGATGCTGGCCTTGTCGGCGTAAATCTCATCGGCCGCCACCGCAACGTAGTAACCGCCCGACGCGCAGATGTCGGTAATCACTGCGTAGAGCGGGATGTTCGGGTGCTTCTCGCGCAGGCGGTTGATCTCGTCGTTCATATAGCCCGCCTGCACCGGGCTGCCACCCGGGCTGTTAATGCGCAGAATCACGGCGGCGGTGTTGCGGTCATCAAACGCGTCGCGCAAGCCTTGAATAATGTTGTCCGCGCCCGCTTGCGAGCCGTCTTCGATCACGCCTTGCAATTCCACCAGGGCGGTATGTTTGCCGATGGTTTTGGAACCGCCGAAATCAATCGGCAGCGCAAACAGCAGCACCAGCAGATAGACGAGCATCGCCGACTTGAACACGATGCCCCAACGCCGCGCCTTGCGTTGTTCGACCAGTGCATCGGTCGCCAGGCGCGTGATCAGCTCACGTTCCCAACCTTCTTTCTTCGCTTCGGCCGCAACGGGTTCGGCGGCCTTTTCAGGCGCCGACACCGCCGACCCCGTGCCTTCACCGCTGGGTGTTGTCACGCCCGGACCCGTCCACGGATCTTGCGGCGCTGGTGGTTGTTCAGGCGGTGTTTTTTCGTCAGACATGGCGGCTTCCTGGGCTGGTAAACATTTATGTTAGTCGAACCGGGCGCGTACATCACCGGTTAATTCAAGCCACGTAATCAACTCGCGGATTTCACTTATACAGTGCAACGGCGCGTGTCGCTCGAGCCGGGTGCGGTCATGCACGCCATAATCAACCGCCAGTGCGCACGTCCCGGCATTGCTGGCCATTTCCATATCGTATTCGGTATCGCCGATCATCAAGGTGGCGGCGGCAGGCACCGCCAGTTCGTGCATGATCTCCAGCAGCATTTGCGGATGCGGTTTCGACGTTGTCTCATCGGAACAGCGCGTGCAATGAAACAGCGTCGTCAAGCCGGTGTCGTGCAACACTTTATTCAAGCCCTGACGCCCTTTGCCGGTGGCCACCGCCAGCAAATAACCCTGCCGCTGCAACTCTCGCAGGGTATCGGCGGCACCGGGAAAGAGTTCAGAAGGCGTGGAATCGGCGACCATGAAATGGTGGCGATAACGTTCGACGAAGCGCGGATAGTCCGCTGCTTCAATGTGCGGATACAGTCGCCGCACGGCTTCACGTAATCCCAGCCCAATCACATCGCGCAAGGCGGATGTAGTCCGCGGCTCCCAACCTAAATCGGTGATGGCGGCGCGCATCGACGCCACGATGCGCGCGATGGAGTCCATTACGGTGCCGTCCCAGTCGAACACCAGCAGGTCAAAGCGCCGCGTCATGACACCGCCTCGATGCCGTCCAGCACGTGCTGCAATTCCGACGGCAAAGCCGCGCGCAAATTCAACATGCGCGCACCGCCGGGAAGCTGGAAGCGCAACGACTGCGCATGCAGAAACAAACGTTTCAGGCCAAGTTTCTTCATATATTTATTGAAATCAGAATCGCCATATTTGCTGTCGCCCGCCAACGGATGGCCAACATGTGCAGCATGCACGCGCACCTGATGCGTACGCCCGGTCAGCAAGCGCGCCTCCACCAAACTCGCACCTTTATAGAGTGTGCGCACGCTGAATTCGGTGATCGAGTCCTTACCGTCATCCCCACCGGCCACCATGCGCTCACCGGATTGCACTAGGTTTTTTTGCAAGGCCACATCCACGCGCCGCAGCTTGGCAGGCCATTGCCCTTTTACCAAGGCCAAGTAGCGTTTCTCGATGTCGCCGCTGCGCAACATGTCGTGCAGCGCCAATAACGTGCGGCGATTTTTCGCCAGCAATAAACAACCCGAGGTTTCGCGATCAATGCGATGCACCAATTCCAAGTCCGGCAAATCGGTACGCGACGCGCGCAAGGCTTCGATCACTCCATACGGCACTCCGCTGCCGCCGTGCACCGCCCAGCCCGACGGCTTGTCGAGCACCAGCAAATCCGCATCTTCATGCAACACGGCGGCGTGCAGTTCATCCAGCCGACGCGCAGGAATCTGCTGCGGTGCGTCCGGCGGCGCCAAGCGCAGCGGTGGAATACGTAGCACATCGCCCGCCTGCAAACGGTACGGCGGTTTCACCCGCCCCTTATTCACTCGCACCTCACCACTACGCAGAATGCGGTAAATCAGACTTTTCGGCACGCCCTTCAATGCAGTGAATAAAAAGTTATCGATGCGCTGCCCGGCTTCACCCTCGCGCACTTCGCGCATCTGCACACTGGTCTTGGCAGCGTCGTTCGTCTGCGCATCGTCACGTCGATCCGCGCGCGCTTCCTTGCCAGTTGTTTCTTTCATGTTAGAATCAGTAGGTTACTTTTATTGCAGTGGTGCTTCTTAAACTGCGCTTTAACTTTCAATTATGAGCGCGGCGAGAACAGTCCGGCGGGTCATTGTGAACGAGCCGGTATCTTAAGCGAACGATGCGCAAATTGCATGCGCGCTCAGTACGCAAGATACTCCTCAAGCGACAACCCGAGCCGGACAACCAAACAGGGTGCGGACGAAACTTTCGTGAGCATCGAACATTAACGAATAATTTATTACAGCGTGTGCTCCCGCGAACTGCCTGTGGACACGGTTGAGTGTGTTGCGGGTTACGAACCGATTGCCGCAGTGCGGATTCGGTTCCCCAGCATGACACTCCCGTACCCGGCACGACGCGCGGTCGAGCACGCTGACAGAGACAACAAAAATGAAGAGAATGCTGATCAACGCGACTCAGCCTGAAGAGTTGCGTGTTGCACTGGTCGATGGACAGAAACTTTACGACCTCGATATCGAAACCGCCGGACGCGAACAGAAAAAATCCAACATCTATAAAAGCCGTATTACCCGCGTCGAACCCAGCCTGGAAGCTGCGTTCGTCGACTACGGTGCAGAGCGTCACGGCTTCCTCCCGCTAAAAGAAATTTCCCCGACCTATTTTAATCCTAACGTCGACATCAGCGGCGGGCGCGTCAACATCCGCGAAGTGCTTAAGGAAGGCCAGGAACTCCTGGTGCAGATCGACAAAGAAGAGCGCGGTAACAAGGGGGCCGCGCTGACCACGTTTATCAGCCTTGCGGGACGCTACTTGGTACTGATGCCGAACAACCCCGGCGCGGGTGGCGTGTCGCGCAAAATTTCCGGCGATGAACGCAGCGACGCGCGCGAAGCCTTAAGCGGCCTGACCCTGCCGGAAGACATGGGCGTGATTATCCGTACTGCGGGCATGGG
>JANOOV010000498.1:0-3992 GCA_031421535.1 Gammaproteobacteria bacterium | reverse complement strand
TCGAAGCTGAGTTCGCGCCTTCTGTAGGGTTGGCTGAAAAAAATGGTGAGTGCTTCGATGTTGTCTTGATTCGCTTTCAGGTAATCGGCGAATTCATCGGTGAGGGCTTGCGCGTTGTTGGCGGCGTCTTTGTCCCATTCGGCGCGCAACAGGCTGTCGATGTTGTCGTGGTCGATGGTTTGTTCCTTGTCGCGGCGGATGGTGTCGATGAGATCGATCAGATCGCCATTAAGCACGCAGGCGGCCTCACTCACTAATTGCTGTTGCGCCAATTCGCGCTTGGCATCGCCGGAGTCGGTGCCTACCCGTTGTCCGGCCAACTCCAAAGCTTTGGCCTCGATGTTGTCGGCATCAATCGCGCCGAACAGTTTGCCAACCAACTGGGTGAGCTCCATGCCACCGGCGGCATCGCGGATGCGCCGTTGCTCATCGGTACTAAGTTGCTTGTTGAGTCGCGCCAAGCTTCCGGCCAGTGAGCTCACCGTGTCTTCCTCCGTCGCGCCCATCATTACACTCATCGCTAAATCTTTGAGCGGCACGGTGGGCTTGGTGATGAGCGGTTGGCTGGCGGTCTTCAGCGATTTGGTGACGCCGATGGCATCGACGATCACATAGTGGGTCTTGGCGCTGACGGCGGACGGGACTTTTTCGTTGTACGCCACCGGCATTGGCACCTTGGGCTGCGCCAGTTCCGCTGGATTGATTTGTTCGGTCGCTTCGTCCAGCTCTTTGTCTTTCAAAATGGAATACAACCGCTGGATAGTGCTGATGCACACCTGGCTGTCCTTGGCGACGAACGAAGACTTGAGCCGTTGCACGTTATACAGCTCGGTGAACTTGCGGTTATCGTCGAGCGGCACGTAGGACATCATTTCCTGTTCGGCTTGTTCGCCGAGATTTTTGGTATCCACCAGAAACAGCACGCGCTTGCCATGCGCGTCGATATGATCACGGGCTTTCTGCTCGGGGTTTTGGTTTGCGGTCATGCGGTTTTTGCGGGTTTTTTCTGGTTGAACACCATCATGTGAGGATAGCCCAAGTAGCGGAACCGGTATTCAACAACTTCCCAGCTTCGTATCTACGCGGGCTTGCACAAATCCGGCACGCTACTTCATCCATAAATCAAAACCCGGCGGGAGCGGCTGCAATGCGGGATTTTTATCAGCCCGCAATGTCGCGTCAACTTCTCCAATGCGCTCGATACGTTTTTGCGTGAGCGGATGGGAGCTGAAGAATTCAACCTGGAGCGAACCGGCGCCCGCCTTTTCCAGCACCGCGAATAAATCCGCCGCCCCGTCAACGTGACCGTAGAGCACACGCAACGCATTCAGCGCCGTTTCGTCGGCTGCGTTTTCCTGATCGCGGCTGTAATGTAAAACAGTCAACATCCCGCCCCCAGACAGCAATTGATCGGTGACGGCATTGCCCAGCGTGGCGCTGACCATGGACAACACCAAGCCGATGACAACGCCGCGCCCGATGCTGCGGACCGGATCGCGATGTTTGATATGCGCGATCTCATGCGCCAGCACCATCGCCAACGCGTTTTCGTTGGGCAGCTTTTCCAGCAGCCCGCGAAACAGGATGACGTTGCCGCCGAGCGTGGCGAACGCGTTCACCATGGCATCGTCCACGTAGTGCACGGTGATGGTCATGTCCTCGGGCAGATTTTGTGCGGCTGAAAGTTTACCGGCGAGTGCATTGAGATACGCGGTCATCTGCGGCGCGGTGGTTTTTTTCGCGGTCAATGGTTTGAGGAACCGGCCATCGGCAATGCGCTTTTCAATACTAAAGGGAATTCGATACGCAAAGGTGTCGGCGAGGTAACCCAATAACAGCACCGCCGCGACCACGACCGCCGCCACTCCCGCCGTGAGCAGAAAAAATTCCTTGAGCGGGTGCTGTCTGCTGGTGTTGATGCCTTCGGGTATTTGCGGATTGCTGTATTTCATGCGGCGCGGCGAACGTGGGTTCCGTTGACCTGGGAAGTTGATCTTTGATCGTCATTGAACCAATGTGGAGCTTACGGATAAGCAATGAGAAACGATACCGGTTGAAATAGCGTGCGTCGTGCGCACGGCGCACGCTACGTTTTGAATTGCGCCAGCAGCTTTTGCAGCTCGACGGCCAGTTGCGACAACTCGCCGCTGGCCTTGGCGGTTTGTTGCGCGCCTTCGGCGGTCTGGTCCGACACACTGCTGATGCTGACGATGTGTTTGTTGATGTTTTCGACCACGACATTTTGTTGTTCCATGGCGGCGGCAATTTGCGTGTTCATGGTATTGATGGTGCTCACGGCGCCGGCGATCATGTCCAGCGACTCGCCTGCCGCCGCCGCCTGTTTCACGGTGGCCTGGGCCATACTGCGACCACCGTCCATGGCCTTGACTGCGGCGCGCGAGCCGGTTTGCAGACTTTCGATCATCTGTTGAATTTCGCGGGTTGACTGTGCGGTGCGCGACGCCAGCGTGCGCACTTCATCGGCCACTACTGCAAAGCCGCGCCCCTGCTCACCGGCGCGCGCCGCTTCAATCGCCGCGTTCAAGGCCAGCAAATTGGTTTGCTCCGCAATACTCTTGATCACGTCCAGCACCTTGCCGATGTTGTTGCTGTCGGTGCCCAGACGGTGAATCACTTGGGAAACACTCTCAATCTCACCCGCCAGGCCGTTAATCGAACTGATGGTGCCAGTCACCACCACGCGGCCATTCGCGGTTTCAGTATCGGCATGGTGCGCTGCATTGGCGGCTTCACCGGCGTTGCGCGCCACCTCCTGCACCGTGGAACCCATTTGCGTTACGGCGCTGGCCACCTGATCGGTTTCTTGATGTTGAGCCTTGGCCCCGGCGCTGGTGGTTTCGGTAATCGCCGCCATCTGCGAAGCCGCCGAGGCCAGTTGTGCGGTAAAGCCGGTGACTTGTGAAACCAGTTCCTGGATTTTGGCCGCAAACCGGTTAAACGCCATCGACATCTGCGCGATCTCGTCGCTGCCCTTGACCGCGAGCCGCTGCGTCAGATCGCCCTCGCCTTCCGCGATGTCCTGCATTGCGGTTGCCGCGCGTTGCAACGGCAGGGTGATCAAGGCGTCAATGATCCACGCCACCAGTGCGGCGGCGGCAATGCCGATCACAAATAACACCAGAATAAATGCGACCACCGCGTCCAGGCGCGTGCTCAGTGACTTGCTGATGTCGTTGGTGGTGGCCACTTGTTTTTCCACCAAGGTATTCAGGTTCTTGAACACCCGGTCCAGCAGCGGGCCGACTTCGGTGCGGATCAGGTACGCATCCATCCGCCGTTTGCCGCTGTTTTGGATGGTGACCAGTCCTTCAAAGCTTTTTACGAATTCCTTGCGCAAGGTAATCAAACGTTCCATGCCGTCGAGCTGATCGAAGGTCATGAGGCCCTGTTGCGCCTTGAGACGGTTGACCATGGTGTCCGAGGTATCGATAAAATCGTAAATGGGTTTCAGGAGATCGTTTGATCCTAAAAGCAGATAGCTACGCACCTGCGCCTGCAAACTGGCCCAGGTGTAGCGCAGGTCATTGACATCCATAAGCAGTTTCTTGCGTTGCGCGGTGGATTTTTCCCCGACCTCGGTTTGCAGCATCGCACTCATGATCTGCAACATCTCCTGCGAAGCTGGATTGAGGTTTTGCTGCGCGTAAATCAGGGCCGTATAGTTTTTACCGACGTTGGTCGCCAAGTCGATCGCCTGCTTGCCATACTCTTTGAACTGCACCATATCGGCGGCAATGCTCTGAACCATTTTCACCGCGTCGTCGTCGTCTGCGATGGTGGGATTGTCTTGCAGCTTTTTGATGTCGTCGTCGAGCCGATCAACAATCTCCTGATATTCCTGGCGATGGCGCGCGTCTTCGCTGGTGAGAAAAAATCCCAGGCGCGCCGACGCTGCGTTGATGTGCTTGGCCAGCTCTTCGGATGCGATCAGTGCCGGTTGCACCTTGTTGGTAACATGCGACACCTTGCTT
>JANOOV010000497.1:0-1938 GCA_031421535.1 Gammaproteobacteria bacterium | reverse complement strand
GCTGTTCGCCGATCTGTTTATCGCAATCCCGAATCTCACGGTTTGTATACTCTCCGGTTACTTTCTCGGCTTCGAGCTTGGGGCGTTTTTCAACATACTGGGCGTGTCCGCAGCAGGCATCACCGGACATCTGCTGAGCCGGTCTGTGGGACGCAGATTCCTCGAAAAAATCGTTCGCGATCCGGTAAAAATAAAGGAAATGGAAGACGTGTTCCAGCGGCACGGATTTGTAATGATCCTGATATCCTGGGCTTTGCCGATTCTTCCGGAAGCGACGGCCTGCCTTTCCGGTTTTACCCGCATGCCCTTTTGGAAGTTTTTTTCCGCCTGGGTTCTGGGCGCTTATCCTTATGTCACCATCGCAGCCTATGCCGGTTCCGTGAGCACGCTTAGCGATCCCAAACCCGCGATCTACGCCGCCATTGGCCTCTCGGCATTCTTTTGGCTGATGTGGGCAATTTTCCTTCGGTTCAGGCGGCGTGTGGTTAGTGGGTAAAACCCTAAATAGGGCGATGCGATGGTTTCCTCCCACCTCCGTACGTGGAAATTCATTAGCTTTACAAATAGCCGTCAAAGGGGGAAATGGAGCCGTGCAATCCCCACCTGAGAATCGATAATTTGTTCTGAAAAAATACCCAGTCGCCGATATGATGGTGCAACTTCACCATGACGACCGCCATGAACAATCTGCCCGCCGACCGCCAGCCCACCATCCGCGTGCTCGCGATGCCCACCGACACCAACACCGCCGGGGATATTTTCGGCGGCTGGATCATGGCGCAGGTGGATATTGCAGGAAGTATCGCCGCCACCCGACGGGCGCTCGGGCGCGTCGTTACGGTCGCGGTCAATGAGTTTCAATTTCACAAGCCGGTGTATGTCGGCGATCTCGTGTCCTGCTACGCCGACGTGGTGCGCGTGGGCAATACTTCGCTCACGGTGTTTGTCGAAGTGTTTGCAGAACGTAATCGCGAGATGGGTGCCGCAGTCAAAGTCACCGAAGCCACGCTCACCTACGTGGCATTGGACGAACAACGCAAGCCGCGCCCGGTCGATCAACGCTAAAACTATCCGCTGTTACTTCCCTGCCCATGCACCTGACCAATCACTTCGTCGGCTATACCGCACTCACCCTGTTCGTGCTGGCGTATCTCGTCGTCATTGCCGAAGAATTCACCCAGTTACGCAAGTCCAAACCGGTGGTGCTGGCGGCGGGTATTATCTGGGCGTTGATCGGCTGGGTCTATGTGCAAAACGGCGACACCCATTCGGTTGCCGCCGCCGTGCGTCACAACCTGCTCGACTTCGGCGAGCTGATGTTGTTCCTGTTGTGCGCAATGACCTACATCAACGCGCTGCAGGAACGCGGCGTGTTCGATGCGCTGCGCGTGTGGCTCACGCAACGCGGGTTCTCGTATCGACAATTATTCTGGATCACCGGCGTACTGGCGTTTTTCATCTCCGGCGTCGCGGACAACCTCACCACCGCGCTGATCATGTGCGCGGTGGTCATGGCGGTCGGGGCAGACAACCCGCGCTTTATCGGCATCGCCTGCGTCAGTATCGTGGTCGCCGCCAATGCCGGTGGCGCGTTCACGCCGTTCGGCGACATCACCACGCTGATGGTCTGGCAAAAAGGCAAAGTGGATTTTCTGACCTTCTTTTATTTGTTCATCCCTGCGGTGGTGAATTATCTGATTCCCGCCGCGTTGATGCACTTTGCTGTTCCCGGCGGCCATCCGGCCGCAGCCCCCGCGCAACCCACGTTGAAACGCGGCGCGCGCCGCATCGTCGCGCTGTTCTTTCTCACCATCGCCACGGCGGTGGCGTTCCATCACTTCCTGCACCTGCCGCCGGTGCTGGGCATGATGACGGGCCTGGCCTACCTGCAAATTTTCGGCTACTTCTTAAAAGTCACGCACCAACCCCATAGCCGCA
>JANOOV010000496.1:0-1521 GCA_031421535.1 Gammaproteobacteria bacterium | reverse complement strand
CTGGTCAACGTGCCGCAGGCACAGTTGACGGCGGTGCGCGCCGTTTTGGGTGCGCTGGGTTTGGGTGAGCCGAAAGCGGGTGATGATGTGGTGGCGTGTCCTGGCACATCGACGTGCCGTTTGGGTATCACGTCGAGCAAGATCATCGGCACCAAAATCAGTGGCGGCGTAAACGACTTACGCATTCGTGCCAGCGGTTGCCATAACGGCTGCGCGCAACCCGAAACGGGCGACATCGGTATTTACGGCGAAGGCAACCGCCTGCATGGCAAGCTGGTGCCGCATTATCAAATGTATTTCGGTGGTGATGGCCGCAGCAATGGTGGCTTGGCGCTTAAAGGCCCGTCGGTGCCAGCCGCGCGCGTGGAAGCGGCGATTCAGCGCGTGCAGAATATGTATACGCAGGATCGTCAGGACAGCGAAACTTTTTTCCATTGGAGCCGCCGCCACGGTGCCGCCTATTTCAAGGAATTACTGCAAGATATTACGCACGTTACGGCCGAGCAATTGGCATCGGTAATGAATGACCACGGCGAGACACAGGACTTTAAAGTATTGCAACTGGGCGGGGGTGAGTGCGCAGGCGCAGCGCAGGAATTTGTTGCCGCACATTTTGCGGAAGCGGCGTACGAGCGTGATTGCCGCAATTCGTTTTCGGCACAGCACAAATACCCGGAAGCGTTGGAATGTGCCGAAGCGATTGGCCGCCTGGTGGGTGAGTCATTGCTATTTTCAGCAGGCCGTGTGGCGGTGACGGGGTTGCCGGAAATAGCTGCCATATTAAAAGATGCATTGCAAGGTGATGCGGTATTGGGTGTGCAACTGGCAGGTTTCGCAAGCGTTATCACACAGCTGAAAAAATCTTTTGATGAGCAAAGCTACGCCACGCTGGTGACAGAGCAGGATGCCTGGATCGCTGAGGCGGCGCGTGCCTGTTTGACGCTGGATCGCCAGCTTAATCTTACGGTGTCAATCACGGCGCCACCCAGGACTGTCAAAGCGGTTCCGAAAGTGGTGGATCTGTCCACCTATGGTTGTCCGTTACACTACCTGAAGGCGCGCAACGCGTTGCACAGCCTGTCAGCGGGGGATGTAGTGGACTTTCTGCTGGAATCGGGTGAGTCCACCCAGCAAGTGGCGTCGAGCTTGGAAAACGATGGGCATCGCGTGTTGTATAAGGAAGAGCGGGGCACCACGACACAGATCACGGTGAAAAAAGCCGGGCGTGCTGCCGCATAACAAGTGAGGGTTGGAAAGTTATGAGCCTGAATGCATCGTTACTACAAAAAGTTGAGATGACTACCACATTACTGCGTAGCATTGCCGCGCAGTATTCACCCGCCGCTTTTGCCAATAGCTTTGGCGCGGAAGATATGGTGTTGACGGATTTAATCTGCAAGCATACCCCGTCGATAGGCTTGTTCAGCCTTGATACTGGTCGTTTGCCCGAAGAAACGTACCAGCTCATGCAGCAAACCATGGCGCATTATGAGGTTGCCATACACGCTTATTTTCCCGAAG
>JANOOV010000495.1:0-3986 GCA_031421535.1 Gammaproteobacteria bacterium | reverse complement strand
GGAGTCGGCGCGCACCAGTCTTGGCGCGGTGCGTTTTCAGGTTCACGACGCGCTGATTCTGGCGGCAATGCCCAATGGCGGGTGAGCGAGCGCGGTGAGCGGATTGCTCAACCGGGTCGAAGCACACCTGCGACCCATCGATAAAGGCGTTCAAGTTGAACTGCTAATTGTTGGAGCGAAGTCAGGACAACTGGAATCAACCGCCAGCCTGAAATATGGCCAGACCATGGTGCTGGCGCAGTTGGCTGCAGGCAACACTGCAGACGCTCCGCTACGACTGTACGTGTTGCGCGCAACCTCGTTGTCGCCTTGAACGGCGGTGCCGAGCGAGCCGCACAATCCACTTATGTATTGACATGACAATGCGTCCTTTCGCGCCTGGCATCGACGCTTCGCCTGATGTAGACGGCTACCAAAAACCGCGCGTATTCGGCGATTGTCGTCAGCCAAGCTTAGCGGGCACCGAGTTTTGCTGGTGCCTTGGCGAGCAAGGGTAATGGAGTGATCGTGCGCGCGCTGGCATGAAGCAGCTGACAGGCGCCTGCGGTTCGCGTAGATAGTCGGGGCCGATCGAGAAGAGCGGCACGGCATCGGCTCAAACCGCCAAGTCCTCACCGATGCCGTGCCCGCACCATGCGCGAGGCACGGCTGCGAGCAAGTATCGCGGCGTGACCCGCGCAGGTCCAGTGCATGTCGGCAGGGACTTTGCCGATGGATCGAACCGCTCGCCTTTACCTCTGCGCCCGTTGCCGGCGCCAACGCGTCATTTGCCGGACCTGCGATCGCGGTCAGCGTTACTGCGGCGCGGATTGCGCACAGGCGGCGCGTAGCGCTACGCAACGCGCCGCCAGCGTGCGTTATCAAGACAGCCGCGCCGGTCGCTTCACGCATGCTGCGCGTCAGCGCCGTTACCGGGCGCGGCAAAATAAAGTGACGCATCAGGGTTCCGTTGCGCTCGCTGTTGATGTTTCATCACAGGCATCGGCGTTGCCGGAGTTACACCGATCGGCGGTGTCCACTGCGTCGAGCACCACGTTCGTCTGCCACATCTGCGGCCGCGCGTGTGCGCCGTATCTGCGCCGCGATTTTCTGCGCTGCGTTGTGGAGCGGCATTCCATTCACCCGCGACGCATTCCCCGACCCAGCGGGTAGCCGCTGGCGGCTGCGCTCGCCCCGAACCTGGAGGCCACCCTTGACGATATCCCCTGATCTGGAAGCGCAGATCCTGCGCTACTACCACGCCGAGCACTGGAAGCCCGGCACGATCTGCCGCCAGCTCGGCGTGCATCACGACACCGTGCAGCGCGTGCTGGCGCAGCACGGCGTGCCGCGCGCCAAGCGCACCGCGCGGCCGTCGAAGATCGAGCCGTACTTGCCCTTCGTCCACGAGACATTGCGCCAGTATCCGCGCCTGACGGCCAGTCGCCTCTATGCGATGGTCAGTGCGCGTGGCTATGTCGGCCACCCGGATCACTTCCGCCATCTCGTCGCGCAACTGCGCCCGCGACCGCTGGCACAAGCGTACCTGCGCCTGCGTACATTGCCCGGCGAGCAGGGCCAGGTCGACTGGGGCCACTTCGGGACGCACACAATCGGCCGCGCCGTGCACGCGCTGATGGCGTTCGTCATGGTGCTGTCCTACTCGCGGCGTATCTTCGTGCGCTTCTTCCTCGGCGCGCGCATGGAGAACTTCCTGCGCGGTCACGAAGCGGCCTTCCAGGCCTGGCAGGGCGTGCCGCGGGTGCTGCTCTACGACAACCTCAAGTCGGCGGTGCTGGAGCGGCGCGGCGATGCGATCCGCTTCCATCCGACCTTGCTCGCATTTGCCGGCCATCACCGCTACGAGCCGCGCCCCGTGGCGGTTGCGCGCGGCAACGAAAAGGGTCGGGTGGAGAGAGCGATCCGCTATCTGCGCGACCACTTCTGGCCGGCGCGCAACTTCCGCGATCTGGACGATCTCAACGCGCAGGCCCAGGCCTGGTGCAACGGCCCGACGCTGGAGCGGCCCTGCCCCGAGGACCGCAGCCAGAGCGTGCGTGCGGTGTTCGAGCACGAACGGGCGCACCTGCTCGCGCTGCCCGACAACCCGTTCCCGACCGACGAGCAGGTCGAGGTGGCGGTCGGCAAGACACCCTACCTGCGCTTCGAGCGCAACGACTACTCGGTGCCGCACACGCACGTATGCCGTAGCGTGACGGTGTGCGCCAGCCTCACCGAGGTCCGCGTGTTAGACGGCGCGCTGGTGATTGCCCGTCATGGGCGCAGCTTCGACCGCGGCCAGCAGATCGAGGTGGCGGCGCACATCGACGCCCTGGTCGCCCACAAGCGCGCCGCGCGTGTCCATCGTGGCCTTGATCGGCTGACCGCCGCGGTGCCGCGCAGCCAGGCGCTGCTCACTCAGGCCGCACAGCGCGGCGACAACCTCGGCACGCTGACCGCGATGTTGTTGCGCTTGCTCGACGAGTACGGCGTCGCCGAGCTCACGATCGCGATCGACGATGCGCTGGCGCGCGGCGTGCCGCACCCCAACGCGGTGCGCCTTGCGCTGGAACGCCGCCGTGAGCAGCGCGGTGCGCCGCCGCCGCTCGCCCTGCCGCTCTCCGACAGCGTGCGCCGCCGCGATCCCAGCGTGCGCACGCACGCTCTGTCGACCTACGACCAACTCACGCCCACCGCCGAACCCGACCCCGAGGAGTCGTCATCATGAACCCCACTGATCTGCGCACCCGCGCCGCCGCGCTCAACTTGAACGGCCTGCTCGAACACTGGAGCGACGTCGCCGCCGCGCCCTGGCTCGAACCGCTCGTGGCCTGGGAAGAAACCGAACGTGCGCGCCGCTCCCAGGAACGTCGCTTGCGCAGCGCCCGGCTCGGCCGCTTCAAGCCGCTCGCCGACTTCGATTGGTCCTGGCCCACACAATGCGATCGCGCCGCGCTTGAGGCGCTCCTGCAACTTCAGTTCCTGCAGAGTGCCGACAACGTCGTCCTGATCGGACCCAACGGCGTCGGCAAAACCACGCTCGCGCGCAATCTCGCTCACCAGGCCGTGCGTGCCGGCCACACCGCGCTCTTCACCACCGCCGCCGCCATGCTCAACGACCTCGCCGCACAGGACGGCGACCTCGCCCTCAAGCGCCGCCTCAACCGCTACGTGCGCCCCACGCTGCTGGTGATCGACGAGGTCGGCTATCTCGCCTACGGCAACCGCCATGCCGATCTGCTCTTCGAGATCGTCAGCCGTCGCTACGAGCACAAGTCCACCCTCGTCACCACCAATCGCCCGTTCTCCGAGTGGGGCGAAGTGTTCCCCAACGCCCCCTGCGTCGTCTCCTTGATCGACCGGCTGATCCATCACGCCGAGATCATCAGCATCCAAGGTGAGTCCTACCGGCTCAAGGAAGCACGCGAACGCGCCGCCCGCAGCGCCCCAGCAAAACCGACCCGCAAGAACGCCAAGGCAGCGTCGCCATGAACCCTGCAAAACCATTCGCGCTGCCGCGCTACTGGACACCCGATCAGGCCCTCACCGTCGTCGACTTCCTCGACGACCTGCGCGAACACCTCTGGCGAACCTACGAGATCGAGCTACTCAAGGCGTATCGCAACGATCGCGCCGACAGCACCGTCGATCCGGATCAACCGTTCGACGACGACTTCTAACCGCACCGCAAGACCCACCATGTAAAACGGGGCCCCTCGGGCCCCGCTTACTGTCCATCCCGCGCGTTTGCGCACCGCCAAGAAACCTCGCCGTTTACGTGCGGATTTACGCAGCCGTCAACACACGGCGCTGGTCGGGCCGCTGCCGTCGCACCAGGTCGCGGCGCCGAGTGCGCCCATGCCGCTTTCGCGGTTGCTGCTGCGCACGACATAGTTGCCGTTGGTAAGCGGCAAGGTGCCGCCCACCGCATGGGCGTTGCGTGCACCGATGAGTGAGTTGCTGGCGTCGCACTTGCGCGGCCTGGAGCCTGATCCCAGCGGCCGTTG
>JANOOV010000494.1:0-3883 GCA_031421535.1 Gammaproteobacteria bacterium | reverse complement strand
CTTGCACTTCGCGGCACTCACACATCCTTGTGCAGCGGAGGGTGGACGCGCAGCGGACGGGGTGGTCCGTAGTTGCAGTTAAATCTCCGCGAACTCCCCCAGCAACACCGTCTGCGCACTGACCGGCACCTGCTCTCCCGGCGTAACCCGCTGGTAGCCGCCATCACTGTGCAAGTCCCACGCTTGAGTGTTGTCTTGCAGATAAATTTCAAGATCGTGCACGATGCGCTCGCGCAACGCTTTCACCTCAACCGGAAAACAGACTTCGACGCGGCGAAAGAAATTGCGTTCCATCCAGTCGGCGCTTGAGCACAGCACGTCGGGTTCGCCGCCGTTGTGGAAGTAACACACGCGCGCATGTTCCAAAAAACGCCCGACGATGGAACGCACGCGGATGTGGTCGGACACGCCGGGAATTCCCGGACGCAACCCGCAGGTGCCACGTATGATCAAATCGATGCGCACCCCGGCGGCCGACGCCGCATACAGCGCCTGGATAATTTGCGGCTCCACCAGCGAATTCATTTTGGCGATGATGCGTGCGGGCTTGCCGTGTTCGGAGTGTTTCGCTTCGCGCCGGATTTTTTCCAGCAAGCCGTCATGCAGCGTGAACGGCGCTTGCAGCAGTTTCTGCAATTTTGCCACGCGGCCCAGGCTGGTAAGCTGCAAAAATACCTTGTGCACGTCGGCGCCGATATCTTTGTTGCTGGTGAGCAGGCCGTAGTCGGTATAAAGGCGCGCAGTACGCGGATGATAATTCCCCGTACCCAGATGCACGTAATGGCAGAGTTGTTTGCCTTCGCGCCGCACCACCAGAATCATTTTCGCGTGCGTTTTGTAACCCACGATGCCGTACACCACGTGGGCGCCCGCCTCCTGCAAACGATTGGCCAGCGCGATGTTCGCTTCTTCGTCGAAGCGTGCGCGCAGCTCGATCACCACCGTCACTTCCTTGCTCGCGCGCGCCGCCGAAACCAGGTGCCCGACAATCGGCGCGTCGGGCGCGGTGCGGTACAAGGTCTGCTTGATCGCCAGCACTTGCGGATCGTTGGCCGCCTGGCGCAAAAATTCAATCACCGGCACGAAGGATTCAAACGGGTGGTGCAATAGCACGTCCTGCTTACGCAGCACTTCAAACATTTCGGGATTTTCCAAAAGCGCAACCGGCTGCCGTGACGTGAATGCAGTAAATTTCAAGTCCTGGCGCTCAACCAGATCGTAAATTCCGATCAGCCGGTTCACATTCACCGGGCCGTTCACTTTATATAAATCGGCAGCGCCCAATTCGAACTGGTTCAGCAGATACGCCGTCAGGCGCTCCGGACAGTCGTCCACGACTTCCAGACGCACGGTATCGCCGAAACGGCGCTGCGCCAGCTCGCCTTGCACGGCGTGCATTAAATCTTGCACCTCTTCGTGATCGACGAATAAATCGCTGTTGCGCGTGACGCGAAATTGATACGAACCCAGCACCTTCATGCCGGGAAACAAATCCGCCATGTAGTGATGCATCAACGAGGACAGAAACACAAAGTGATACGGCGAGCCGTCGCTGTGTTCGGCGGGTATCTGGATAATGCGCGGCAACGCGCGCGGCGCCTGTACGATGGCGAGATTGCTGCTGCGGCCAAACGCATCTTTGCCCTTGAGCGCGATGATGAAGTTTAAACTCTTGTTGAGAATTCGCGGGAACGGATGTGCCGGATCGAGCCCCAACGGGCTCAACATCGGCAGCACCTCCGTCTCGAAATAGCCGCGCAGCCAGCTTTCCTGGGTTGCGCTCCATTCACCTCGGCGGATGAAACAGATGCCCGCCTGCTGAAGTTTTGGAATCAGCACTTCATTCAACACCCGATACTGTTCCGCGACCAGCTCGTGCGCGCGAGTGCTGACGGCGTTGAGCACCTCCTGCGGGGAAAGGTTGTCGGGCCCGGGCTTGACTGCCGGGAGTTCGAGCTGCTCCATCAATCCGGCCACGCGGATCTCGAAAAACTCGTCCATGTTGGTGCTGGAAATACACAGAAAACGCAGACGTTCCAGCAACGGCATGGCGTCATCCTTGCTTTGCGCCAGGACTCGCCAATTGAATTCGAGCTGGCTTAATTCCCGGTTGATGTACAGCGCCGGGTTTTTATAGTCGATGGGGTCCATTGTTTTCAGCATGGTGAATCACAGACGCACGGAGAGATACCGGCAACAAGCTTCCTGTCGATAACCGGGTATCGACAGGAAGCTTGAATGAGTTTAGTCAAGCGTATCAGAGCTGCGCAGCTCTGACCGTGATCCCCGTTGTCAGCGCAAGGTGTTAAGCGCAGCGTCCACTGCCACGCCACGTTTTATCGGCGCATGCGCGTCGGCCAGCGTCGCCTCCAGCGCACTCAGACAAAACAACACGTTTTTGACATTGGCCGCGTAACCCATCAACCCGATGCGCCACACCTTGCCGGCCAGTGCGCCCAGGCCGGCGCCGATTTCAAGATTGAACTCGTTCAGCAGACGCTGGCGGATGGCGGCTTCGTCAACTCCGTCGGGCAGACGAATCGCGTTCAATTGCGGCAAGCGTTCTGCTTCCGGCACCAAAAAAGTCAAGCCCATCGCCTCGACACCGGCACGCAACGCACCGTGCATGCGCGCGTGACGCGTCCAGGAATTTTCCAGACCTTCGTCTTTCATGATCACCAAAGCTTCATGCAACCCGTACAACGGATTGATCGGCGCGGTGTGGTGATACGCGCGCTTGACCGCCCCGCCCCAGTAGCCCATGACCAAGTTCAGATCTAAAAACCAGCTTTGCACCTTGCTCTTGCGGCCTTTGATTTTTTCCACCGCGCGCGGGCTCAGCGTCACCGGCGACAACCCCGGCGTGCATGACAAACATTTCTGCGAGCCCGAATACACGGCATCGAGCTGCCAGTCATCGACTTTTAACGGCGTGCCCGCCAGCGAGGTCACCGCATCGACAATGGTCAAGCATCCGTACTGACGCGCGAGCGCGCTGATGGTTTTGGCGTCGGACTGCGCGCCGGTGGAGGTTTCAGCGTGCACGAACGCGACAATTTTAGCGTCGGGGTTTTTCTTCAATGCGTCTTCCACGCGCTGCGGATCGACCGCGCGACCCCACTCCATTTCCACCATCACCGCGATGCCGCCACAACGCTCGACATTTTCTTTCATGCGCCCGCCGAACACACCGTTCGAACACACAATCACCTTTTCACCGGGCTCGACCAGATTCACGAAGCAGGTTTCCATCCCCGCCGAACCCGGTGCCGACACCGGAATCGTCAGCTCGTTTTTAGTTTGAAATCCGTACTGCAACAACAATTTCAACTCATCCATCATGCTGACAAACACCGGGTCGAGATGCCCGATAGTCGGGCGCGCCATTGCCGCCAGCACGCGCGGATGTACGTCGGAGGGGCCGGGGCCCATCAAGGTGCGAATCGGTGGATTGAACGAACGAATGTGCGCAAGCGGCATGGGAATCCTCGTTGAAAATAGTGGCGAGGCGCGAGTATAGAGGCAGTCGTTTTTAGGGGCAATCTACCCGCGGCTTGCAGGGACGCTCGCATACAACACCCCGCCCGCCCGTTCCACAGCATCCATTGACGGGCCTCATTATTTCCATAATACTCGAATCATGGAAACGACCATCGCCGTAGACAAGCTTGCCGCCTTGGGTCATGCGACCCGCCTCGCGATCTTTCGCCTGCTGGTGCAGGCCGGGCCGGAAGGCGTGAATGCGGGCGCGATTGGCGAACAACTCGCGCTGGCCCCGGCCACCTTGTCGTTTCATCTGGCGCATTTGAGCCGCGTCGGGCTAATCGTCGGGAGCCAGGAAAGCCGCTTTATTTACTACGCGGCGGATTACGCGGCGATGGAC
>JANOOV010000493.1:0-6455 GCA_031421535.1 Gammaproteobacteria bacterium | reverse complement strand
TCAATATTCCCCGCACCAACCTATATTACGCATGTAACATCGCACATCGACGTAAGTCCATCAATCATGGATCTGTTGGGCCTGGATGTGAATTCCGTGCCGATGCAAGGGCGGCCCTTCTGGAATACGGGCATTGAGTCGCGCAAAGTTTATTTCTTTGCAAAAGATTATTTTGGTGCCGATGGTATGGTGCAAATGAATCGGTATGCGATGTGTAATTACATTGCGCAAGCGTGCTACGCCAATGATGCAATGCATTTTAATCAAGTTGATCCGATACCTCACGATCTCGCGGAAGCAAAGACTGTGGTGGCAGATTTGCAATCGATACAGGCACTCTTGTATTGGTGGACGAAGAAGGGTGTTAAAGCGGGCGCTAATGAGACTCGGCTGGAATAGCTATTTTTCCAGGAGGAACGACTGCAACATTGCAAAATCCGGATCACAGCAGAGCGCTCGGGATAGAACTGATGTCGACAGGCACTTAACATGCACGACCTGCTCTTACTGGTTCACCGCATTCCCTATCCGCCGAATAAAGGCGACAAGATCCGTTCCTATCATCTGCTCAAACATTTTGCCTCGCAGTACCGGGTGCATCTGGGCACGTTTATCGATGATGTCGATGATTGGCGCCATGTCGATGCGGTGAAAGCACTGTGCGCCGAGTCCTGTTTTGTGGAATTACACCCGGCGCGCGCGCGGCTGCTCAGCCTGCGCGGGTTGCTCACCGGAAAACCGTTGACCTTGACTTATTACCGCAGCGGCGAATTACAGCGTTGGGTGCATAGCACCATGGCGGCGCATTCGATTCGGCGCGTGGTGGCGTTTTCGTCGGCGATGGCGCAATTTGCCGATGAATTCACCGGCGTGCGTCGCGTGATGGATTTTGTCGACGTCGATTCGGACAAATGGGCGCAATATGCAAAGTCCAAATCGTGGCCGTTGAGCTGGGTGTATCGCCGCGAGAGCGAAACACTGCTGGGTTATGAGCGCCGTGTGGCCGAACATTGGGATGCGAGTGTGCTGGTTTCAGACGACGAAGCAGACTTGTTCCGGCGTCTGGCGCCGCGCGCAGCGGCGCGGGTGAGCGGCATTTCCAACGGCGTCGATAGCGATTATTTTTCACCACAACACCATTACGCGACGCCTTATCCTGCGGGCGGGCCGGTGCTGGTGTTTACCGGCGCGATGGATTATTGGGCCAACATCGATGCCGTGGTGTGGTTCGCGCGGGAGGTTTTTCCGCAGGTGCGTGCGCAAATCAAGGACGCACGTTTTTACATTGTCGGCTCGCGGCCGTCGGCGGAAGTCCAGGCCTGGGCCCAGAGTGGCGGCGTTACCGTCACCGGCGCGGTTCCGGACGTGCGTCCGTATGTGCACTACGCGGTTGCTGCGGTTGCGCCGTTGCGGATCGCGCGCGGCATCCAGAACAAAGTGCTGGAAGCGCTGAGCATGGCGCGCCCGGTGATTGCCACCCGCGCCGCCGCCGAAGGTTTGAAATCCCGACCGGAGGACGCCATACGGATTGCGGATGATGCGCAACATTTCGCCGAGCAATGTGTGGCGCTGCTGCGTGGTGAAATCGCACCGCACGCCGGTTCGTCCGCCCGGCATTGCGTGATCGAGCATTATTCCTGGGCGGGCAATCTCGCGCGCTTTTCGGAATTACTGGAGTCTTCGCGGTGAGCCTGTCCGTCCCGCAGGCGACCATGCCGCCGCCACCATGGCGCGCCGCCGGGCTGGCCGTGTTGGTTGCATTGCTGGTGGTGGCCGGCGCCTATTGGGACACGCTGACGGCCATCGTCTCGATCTGGTCACGCTCCGGAACCTTCACGCACGGATTTTTAATCGTACCCATCGTGGTATTTCTGGTGTGGCGGCAGCGCGCTGAACTCCAGGTCTTGACTCCAAAGCCCGCGCCGCTTGCGCTGCTGTTTTTAGCCGGTTTGGTGGTGTTATGGTCTGCGGCGCGCGTGCTGGACGTGAATGCAGCACAGCACTTCGCGGTGGTGCTGATGATTCCGGCGACCTTGTGGCTGCTGTTGGGCAACGCCGTGATGATGCGCCTGATATTCCCGATGGCTTATCTGTTGTTCGCCGTGCCGTTCGGCGAGTTTCTGGTGCCCGGTCTGCAAGACATTACCGCGATCATCACCGTCAAGGCGTTGCAATTCACCGGCATTCCGGTGTTTTGGGAGGGCCGCTATTTTTACATTCCGTCGGGAAGTTTCGAAGTGGCGGAAGCCTGCAGCGGTGTACGCTATCTGATCGCGTCGCTGGCCTTGGGTACGCTGTACGCTTATGTCAGCTATCACTCGTTGTGGCGGCGCGCGGCATTAATCGCGCTTGCGGTTGCGGTGCCGGTTATTGCCAATGGAGTCCGTGCTTACGGCATCGTGATGATTGCCCATCTGAGCGATTATCAACTCGCCGTCGGTGTGGACCATTTTATCTATGGCGGGGTGTTTTTCGGCACCGTGATGTTGCTGCTGTTCTGGCTGGGAAATTATTTTCGCGACGCACCGGCAGCGCCGGTCGCCGGGCCACCGGTGCCGAATATCGACACATTATCAGTATCGGGTGCGGATTGGGGTTGGCGCGCTGCGGCGCTTGCGGTGGTGTTGTGCGGTCCGCTGCTGGGGTTCGTGCTGCAGCCCGACGACGCAGCCGCCCCGGGGTTCGATGTGCGCCTGCCCGCAGGCAGCGGAGCCTGGAGCGGGCCGCACGCGAGCGTCGATCCGTGGAGGCCTCAATACATGGGCGCCTCCGCAGAGCAACGTGTCGAGTATCGCCACGACCATGGCAGTGTGCACGTGTACATCGCCTATTACGCGCAGCAACGCCCGGGCGCGGAGCTGGTCAATTCGGAAAATACCTTGTTTGACAGGCTTAATGAACGGCGCCTCGACGCAGGTGTCGAGACGATCACTCTCGATGACGGCGCGCCGTGGACAGTGCGCGCGCTGCGCATCAATACCGGGCACGGCGAGCGCTTAATCTGGAGTTGGTATGTGGTTGCAGGAAAAACCACCGTAAATCCCATCGTCGCGAAATTGTATGAAGTACGCGCCCGGGTATTTGGCGCGCGCAGCGGATCAGCATTGATTGCGCTTGCGGCCGATGAGGCCGAAGCACCGCAGGCCGCACGCGTGCGGCTGCAGGAATTTCTCAGCAGCCTGCGACGCCCCTTGAACGCCAGTGTGGGAGGGGAGTGATGGCCGCGCCGTTGGTGGTGCATATCATTCATCGCCTGGCGGTCGGCGGTTTGGAAAACGGCCTGGTGAATTTGATTAACCACATGTCGGCGGATCATTATCGACATGCGGTGGTGTGCATGACGCAGTCCACCGAGTTTCGGCTGCGCATCAAAAAGCCCGACGTCGAAGTCTACGAGCTGCACAAAAAACCAGGTCACGACTTCAGACTGTATTTCCGCTTGTGGCGCTTGCTGCGGAGGTTGCGTCCGGCGGTGGTGCACACCCGCAACATCGGCACGCTCGAATGCCAGTTCATTGCACTGCTGGCCGGGGTGCATGCGCGCGTCCATGGAGAACACGGGCGCGACATGAATGATATCGACGGGCGCAATATGACCTATCTGCGTCTGCGCAAGGTTTTTCGCCCGCTGATTTCGCGTTACATCGCCGTGTCGCGCGATCTTGCGCAATGGTTACGCGAACAGGTACAGGTTCCGCCAGAGCGCGTGGTGCAGATCTACAACGGCGTGGACATGCAACGGTTTCGACCGCGAGCATCGTGGTTACGTGAGGCGTTGCCTGTGGGTTTTGCGCCACCGGGCGGGGTGGTGCTGGGTACGGTGGGCCGTATGTCGGGCGAGAAGGATCAGCTTACGTTGCTACGTGCGTTCATACGGGCGCGCGCTGCATGCCCACGGTCGCTACTGCGCTTGGTACTGGTCGGCGACGGCCCGCTTAAGTCCGACATCGAACGTGAAATACAGGCGGCGCAGCTCGCAGGGCACGTGTGGGCGCCGGGTGCGCGCGGCGACATTGCAGAAATATTACGTGCGCTTGATATCTTCGTACTGCCGTCACTGGGCGAGGGCGTTTCAAATACCATTCTGGAAGCGATGGCCAGCGGCTTGCCGGTGATCGCCACGCGGGTCGGCGGTAATCCGGAGCTGGTGGTGGAAAATGCAACCGGGGTGCTGGTGCCGGCGGCTAATCCGGAAATCATGGCGCAGGCGATGGTGAATTACGTGACGCAGCCGATTTTAATGCGGCGGCACGGGGAAGCGGGGCGCATGCGCATCGAGCGCGAATACAGCATGGACGCGATGGTGAGGCAATATATGGCGGTGTATGATGCCGCGCTCAATCGTTGAAGTGATCCTCTTAGAGCCTGTTCACGATCTCCCTGGAGGGCGCATTGCGGCGTTAAAATCGAAATTTCGACGGCAGGGATGCCGGAGGTAGGGCAACGCAGGAGCAGTTGCCGGAAATACTCACATACTCCGTGTATGCTCCGTTTTTAATTTCGATTTTGCCTTGCACTGCATCCCTCCAGGGAAATCGTGAACAGACTCTTGCAAATATCCGAGAACTAAAACCATGTGCGGAATCGTCGGCATATTTGATTTGCGCGGTCAGCGCGAGATAAACGCGGATCTGCTGCACCGCATGAATGAAACCCAGTTTCATCGCGGGCCGGATGAAGGTGGATTGCATCGCGAGCCGGGCGTGGGCTTCGGACACCGGCGCTTGTCCATTATTGATTTGTCCACGGGCCAGCAACCGTTGTTTAACGAAGACGGCTCGGTGGTCGTGGTGTTCAACGGCGAAATTTATAATTTTCAAGACCTGGTGCCCAAGCTTAAGGAGCGCGGGCATGTGTTTCGCACCCACTCTGATACCGAAGTGATTGTGCATGGCTGGGAAGAGTGGGGCGAAGCGTGTGTGAAACACTTTCGCGGCATGTTTGCATTTGCCATTTGGGATCGAAACAAAAAGACCTTATTCATCGCGCGTGATCGCCTCGGCATCAAGCCGCTGTTCTACGCCGAGCTGCCCAACGGGCTGTGGGTATTTTCATCCGAACTAAAAGCGCTGTATGCCCATCCCGAACTGGCGCGCGATTTCGATCATCAGGCGATTGAAGACTACTTTGCCTTCGGTTATGTGCCGGAGCCGCGCACGATTTTACGCGGCGCAAAAAAGTTGCTGCCGGGCCACACGCTCACCTTGCGGGCAGGCGAGCCGGTACCCGCTAGCAAAGAATATTGGGATGTGTCGTTCGGTCCTGCGATCACGGCGAGCGAAGCCGAGCTCGCACCCCAAGTCGTCGAACATTTACGCGAGGCGGTGCAGTCGCATCTGCTGGCGGAAGTGCCGCTGGGTGCATTCCTGTCCGGTGGCGTGGATTCCAGCGCGGTGGTCGCGATGATGGCGCAAATCTCGCCGGGTCAACCCGTCAATACCTGCTCCATCGCATTCGGTGATCGTAAGTACAACGAAACCGAATTTGCCGCGCTGGTGGCCGAGCGTTACAAAACCCGGCATCACGTTGAACAGGTCAGCCCCGACGATTACGCACTGATCGACACGCTGGCTGAATTGTATGACGAGCCCTATGCCGACAGCTCCGCGATCCCGACCTACCGCGTGTGTGAACTGGCGCGCAAGCGCGTCACCGTGGCCTTGTCGGGTGATGGGGGTGACGAGAATTTCGCCGGGTATCGCCGCCATCGCTGGCACATGAACGAAGAAGCGATTCGTAACTTTCTGCCGTTGGCGATACGTCGCCCGCTGTTCGGGTTTCTGGCCGCGATTTATCCCAAGCTGGATTGGGCGCCAAAATTTCTACGCGCTAAATCCACGTTCCAGTCGTTGTCACGCGACAGCCTCGCAGCCTATTTGCATACCGTGTCGGTGATGAATGACGCCCAGCGCCGCAAGCTGTTTTCGCAGGACTTTACCCGCACACTGGGTGGCTACAGTGCGGTCGAAGTGTTCCGTGGCTACGCGGCCAAAGCGCCGACCAAAGACCCGCTGTCGCTGATTCAATATCTGGATCTCAAAACTTATTTGCCCGGAGACATTCTGACCAAGGTGGATCGCGCCAGCATGGCGCACGCGCTGGAGGTCAGGGTGCCGTTGCTTGACCATGAATTTGTCGAGTGGGTATGCCGTTTGCCGCCGGAGTTGAAGTTGCATGGGCAGGAAGGCAAATATATTTTCAAGCGCGCGCTGGAACCGCATCTGCCCGACGCGGTGTTGTACCGGCCGAAAATGGGTTTCGCTGTGCCGTTGGCCGCGTGGTTTCGCGGTCCGCTCAAACAACGTGTGCGCGAGGCGCTGCTCGGGCCGACGTTGCGCGACACCGGCTACTTCAACATGAAATATGTCGAACAGCTGGTGAACGAACATCAATCCGGCTTCGGTGAACACAGCGCCGCGTTGTGGACGCTACTGATGTTTGAATCTTTCATGCGC
>JANOOV010000492.1:0-2414 GCA_031421535.1 Gammaproteobacteria bacterium | reverse complement strand
GCTCTTGAGCTTTTCCTCAAGGTCAACGGGTATTTTGCCATTTATTGTTTTCGGTGCTGCGACATAACACGCGATCTTGTAGCTGTCCCCGGCCATGCGCGACGGCTGGAACAACACACCCGTCATCGACGCTAGTTTGCCCTTCCGCCATGGAACAGAGAACGCAGACCAAGTGCGCGTCGACGCGGCCTCGACCTTGAACGGAAACTTTGCGTCCTTCAGCGCCTCGGCAGCACCGTATCCCGGTTGCGCTGGAAACACCGCATCGGTCTTGCCGTCTGCGGTGCGTTTTCCACCACGCGTTTTGTGGCAGTTGTCGCCTTGCGGCTTGCTTTTTTTTGCGTCGTAATTCAATGCCTGAGCAACAAAGTGCCCGGGCTCGACGTCGAGTTTTGTGGTGTCTTCAGGCATGTCTTCCCAGTCCCACAAACATTTCACATTGCCCAACGCCAGCGGTGCAAACACCGCCCCCCCGTTTGAGGCCCGGGTTTTCAATTTGGCAAACACCGGGATCAGCGGTCCCTGCTCCCACTGCACGCGATGAAGATCGAACGCGGTGTTGTCGTACATTTCATTGCCACTGGTTTTAAATAAATTTCCCACTATCTCTACTTTTTGGGTTGTGCCCGGAGCGGGAAGTTTTCCGCCTAACGTGTCGTAGAGGTTACGATGGCTTCCGTATCGCATTGCGCCCGCAGCCTTGTCTTTCGGCAAGCTTTCACGCGCACCCAGCACAAGTGCAACTTCGTGAACCATTACGTTGAACCGCGTTTCCGCCGCCGGGGAAACACATTCACCCGTTCCTTCCACCATGACTTTCAATGTATAGGGCGAATGCTCGGCGGTCAGATAGCCATCTGGAAAATCCGCGTTTGCCGCCACCTTGCCAGTCCATTCGTCCGCGTCGCTGAACTTCAAAGTGTTCGTGCCTTGCTTCAACTCGGCCGGAGTGAGCGCGTGCTCCCATACTGGCGTATCGCTCAAAAAACGAAACAGTTGCAATTTTCCTTTGCTGATGACGGTTTGCGGATCGGTAATTTCACAGGAAATTTTCACCGGATCGGTACGCAGCTCGTCGAGCTTCCACGACGCTTCGTCGAGCTGGGGGCCGGGTGCAAAACAAAAATCTCCGAGATCGGCTTCCTTTTTGTCCGGCGGTACACCGGCCTTCACTGCGCGTGAAGCACTGGTATTAGCCCCGGCGGTCAATACCAATTTCAGTACACCGTATTTTTTTGTTTCCACCTCGCTCTTTTTCGCAGGCGCCGGTGCGACGGGGACTTCAAGTGTTACCGCGAGCCCTGCCGTCACGTGCGGTTCAAAATCGAACTCATCCCGCTTTGCGGGGAGCTTTCCTTGATAGCGCAGTTGCGCCACCTGGGCGCTCACTTGCGCGTCGCTCATGCGGCTGAGGTCATAAAATTCCGGGCGCGTGGCCAGCAGTCGGCGTAAGCGCATCGGTCCCATGCCGTCGCCCGTCAAGCGTTCCATCATGCTGTCCCAGAGCACGTCGATCTCGTCGGGGGCGTCTTCGTCGTCATCGAATAAGTTGTTCATCGTGCGTCCCAATCAGAGGGTGTCGATCCACGTCGTAACCGAGGCATTTGGAGCGGCTCGCGTCGGCTTGGCATCATAACTTCCGCCTTCGCGCTGCGCACTGAAAAAATGAAATGAGTGTGGCCGATGTCCTGGTTCTTGTCGTTCTCAATTTTGATGGTCCAGTCTTTCTGGCCGTGCAGGTAGATTTCTTCTTTGTCTTTTTTGTCTTCAAAGCGCAGTTCGTTCGATCCGCCCCCGCCTTTGGTGGAGTTGGACTTGATCGTGCTCTTGGTCTTCTCTTCCGGCAGCGGGTACGGGGTTTTATTGGTGCCGTGGTACACGCGACCAGTGATGAGCGGGCGGTCGGGGTCGCCTTCGAGGAATTCGACGATGACTTCGTGGCCGATGCGCGGGATGAACATGGCGCCCCAGCCCGCACCCGCCCACACCTGGCTGACGCGTAACCAGCAGGAGCTCTTTTCGTCGTTCTTGCCTTCGCGGTCCCAGTGGAACTGGACTTTCACCCGGCCAAATTCGTCGGTGGTGATTTCTTCACCTTTGACGCCGGTGACGATGGCGGTTTGCGCGCCGGGGATGAGGGGTTTGGTCGCAAGGCGTTTGGCGCGGTATTGCACACTGGCGGGGATGCAGGTGAAGGTGTTGGTGTAACTGCTGGGTTGGTCTCCGGTGCCTTCTTCGTAGACCGAGGGTTGTTCGGCTTGCAGGGCGACATGGGTGAGCAGGTAATTTTGATTCAGCGCTTTACGCTCATGCTGTTGGAGGGTGAAGCGGTAGCCGGCGGTGAGGCGCATGCAGTCGCTTTTGCCACTGCCCCCGACACGGCTGACCTGCGCGGCTTCCAGGCGCACTTTCGT
>JANOOV010000491.1:0-7476 GCA_031421535.1 Gammaproteobacteria bacterium | reverse complement strand
GTGTGGCCGTACTCATGCGCGAGCACCCATCCCGCGTTCGGGACCACATCGGAATCGTAACAGATATCAACGTTCCAACCTGTCACACCTGCTCTCGGATACGTCTTGTAGAGATTCACTTGGTATGGGGCTGTATCAGAGGTGTCCTGTGGCGACCACAGCAGGCGAAATCGGATTGGTAGTGTCTTTTCACCGCAGCTCGGATCGGTGATCTTCATTCTGAATCGTCCTCCCCAACCCGTAACTTTGGATTTGAACTTCCGGATCGTGCGTCTCTTCTGCGCGCTCGTCACGTCGGCCGCGACAGTACCCCATCGAAATATTGACGTAATCTTTACATTGCGGTAGCGGAGGTTCGCTTCTAACCGAAAGGCGACATCTACTGCGGCAATCTGCGTCGACGTAACGAATTTTGAATCGGGTCCACGATAGTCAGTATTATAGTTCTGTCTCCAGTATTCGCATTCGACGCGACTCGATCCAGTCAAGGCTTCTATACCCTCTTCGATGACGCTCATCACTACTGCTATTGATTCGCCAATTTCCAAAATCTATCTCCCATTACGAGTGTAAAAGAAATAGCTACCTCTTAACTTAAACAGCGCCGAGGGCTACCAGCGTCATCCCATGATGTTCTTTTTATTCTGAAACAACGGATCACCTAACCTGCACACATTTTTCCCTTCAAACTTCACATCGAACGAATACATCATAAATTCGGCTACGCCTTATGATGCAGCCGCTCATCACGCCACCCGCCGCACCGGCTTCATCGCCGGTGGTCATGGAGTATTTGGCGCCTTTGACCATCGGCATTTGTCCGTCGGTTTTCACTTTGCTCGGGCCACCGCTGGTGTTGGACGACATGCCGATGTTGGGGTAGGGAATCGGCACGGGGCCAGCGGAGGTGTTGTTCGAGAATGTCTCTAAATATCATTTGAAAGGAAAAACGATGATTCTCACAATTCGACTCTCGGCACCATCAACGTTTTTCAATAGATGCTCAGTTCTCTGCCCTTATGCGCCTGACCGGATTTGAATTGGCAAGCTATCGTTGTCCTCTCTGATTTCGATGGTTACAACGTTGGATTTAAACCCTCGAAATTCGATATGGACGTCATATGTCGCCGGAATATGCGGGAACGAAATAAAATCAGCAAGATTAGGGTTAAAGTAGCCGCCCGACGCTATCCCTTTGAGTTGTTCTGGATCAGGTGAAGACTCAACGGGGGGAGGTTCGTCTGGACTCGCGTCTAATTCAATTAGCGGCCCAGAAAAAATGCGCCCAGTTCCTCTATCTTGCGAAATGATATTCATCTTTTCATCCACGCCCTGAAATTGAGCATCGACGAAGAAGAAGCCACAGATCGGAATAGCGGCAAATGCACCGCTATTTCCAAAAACTTCTCCCTTTTTAAAACGCACTTGCCGTGGCGCTCTGATAACAACACCGCGCCAGGACGGCGGCTGTTCTGGCGGTGAACAAGCGTGTTTCTCTCGTGAATTTAGTGGGACTTCGAGAAACGTCTGGGGATCAATATCCATAAAAAACTCCTGCGGTGGGGTCACCGTGTTGAAATGACGGATATCATTCAAGGCGCAGCTTACCTGCAAAAAACCCAGTGAAATTGCTAAAATCACTGATCGATATAGTGGATATCGCCAAGAAATTTTCATCTTGTAATTTTAGAACGCACTCCAGCCAGCGCTCAAATCCTGCTTGAGCAGAGCTATAGTGCAATTCGCACAAAACCGATTGATGCCGTTGGTCGCACCAAACATCACACATACACCTTTACCGCCAACATAACTTGCCTTAACCCCAAGATTGTAATAGCAGTGAGGGCCAACGTGCCCTTTACCGGAATAGTGGGTCGGAACCTTGTCTGGCCCTTTCCCGGTCCCGTCAGCAACCATTCCCATTTGATGCCCAACTTCATGAGACACTACCTGATTTTGATCCGCAGTAGTTTTATCTTTCCACCAAGCTCGGGAGCATATGCAGACAATATTGCCAGCCATAGAAAGCCCACCACGCATTCTGTTAACCCAGTGGATCTTAAGCGTGATGGAACCTTGGCCCGACGGCAGCCCAGATACTTTGACTTTCACCTTATCCCACAAGTCCGGGTTCATGGCATTTAGTGGTATCGGGATGCAGCTTGCCTGAGCCAACGCAACCTCATCTTTACCGACGACTCCGCCATCTGGAAGGTAGTGTGCAGATACAAACCATCCTTCACCCGGGACAAGGTCATGCCATAAATATTTCGTCGTTGGTGGGATGGTAGATGTGTCTACGATGCTGATCTCGACGTCTGGTTTACCGGCTCCCACTTCAATGCCAGATTTGGTTATCTTTCGATCCGAATCTTTTACGGCCAAATGATCAGTGTAGGCGATAGCAATTACATATGGTGCGTGTGCGGGTCCTTTTGAATTGTTATACGCCGTTCTCGCTTTTGCTTTGAAGTTATCGACGTCGGTAACGGTATTCGAAATATTTGGCATGTGGTCCATCTCAATAGCACCGAGAGACACCATTTGAATCTTATGACGGTTATATTCAGCCGTGAATGCCTTAAGGTCGCTCGCTACAGACAACAACCCCTTCATCTTTAGCTCTACGTAGTATGCAAGGCGCCGTGTGGTGACCACCCCTCCCTTCACTTCGTTACCAAAATCATCACCCGCTACGGGTTGGTAGGTATCGTTCCCTGCTGCGGTAACCAAGAAATCACTTTCAATAATTTTTGTCCCATCTCCGTCTGTGGTGTAGGCCTTTTCGGCGTCCTGAAAGCTGAAGTTACTGTTACGTCCTTTCTCACTGTCAGAGTACTTAGAATTAGAGCTTCCAGGATCTAGCTTAAGCTTGAAATTGTGCGAGCCAGGGCGATCAAAACTGACTTTGATCCGGAGTTTAAAGCCTAATCGCTCAAGGTTAAGAACATTAACGTTGTCTACCCACTTCACATCTTTTTTCAGGTTAACAAACTGTTTTCCTCCCCCTACCAAAACAGTCTTGTCGTCCCCATGAAGGATTGCTACCGCCGATATTCGAGGTTTGTCACTTTCTTCTGCAGCTATTGCAGGAACGCTAACACTCTCACCAATTTCCATCGCACAGTCACCCCATGATGTTTTTTTTATTCTGAAACAACGGATCACCTAACCTGCACACATTTTTCCCTTCAAATTTCACATCGAACGAATACATCATAAATTCCGCAGCGCCTTTGATGCAGCCGCTCATCACGCCACCCGCCACACCGGCCTCATCGCCACTAGTCATGGAATATTTGGCCCCTTTAACCATCGGCATTTGGCCGTCGGTTTTCACTTTGCTCGGGCCGCCGCTGGTGTTGGACGACATGCCGATGTTGGGGTAGGGAATCGGCACGGGGCCAGCGGGCGTGGGGGTTTTGCACACGTCGGGGAACACGGGGCTTTGGCCGCCGCTGCCTTTGTGAACGACGCCGCGACTGTTGGCGAATACGGTGCAGGACATATTGCGCTCTCCTTACTTTATTGCATTACGTTTGATGATACACACACCGCGCCGCGTTGTTCGTGTTCGGACGAGCACCATACTAGGCACGGTGTTGACATGTATTCTTTTTGCATGCCGATAGCGGCGAGGCCGATAAGTACCGGCGCAAACGCCGCGCCGAGGTCGCCACAGCAGTCGGCGGGATGCTCGATCTCAAACGGTTCGGCGAACGCGGCTTTGTTGCGCAGAAACGCCACGCCCCATTCTTTGACACCAAAATTTTCACCGTTGAGGCTGCACAGCACGGTCTGCAGCGGTTGTTGACAACCCAGCACGGCTTCACTCACGGCGGCAGCAAGTCCATCGCCGCGATACGGTTCTTTGCTGTAACGATGACCTGATTCGGCGGCGATCCCCGGTGCGTGCACATGGGCGAGCGGTGTGTGCAATTTGCTCACTCGCTCAGAACACAACAGCACAAAACCCGCGCCTTCGCCGGGGCAGAAGCCATCCATCACCCCTGGTGCGAGCACGCGGTTCGCCTGATCGAGTGTGCCCAACAAATACAAGTCGAGATAACTGTCGACACCACCAACCAGAGCGTAGTCGTGTTTACCTTGTGCAAGCAACGCAAGCGCAGCGCGCAATGCAAGCAAGCCACCGGCACGGCCGACGGGAAACACCGTGCTCTGCGCTGCATCCAGTTTCGCTCCGGTTTGCGTCATCAGCTGTTGCACAAACACGGCGGTCAGCGCGGGCGGGCGATCTGCAAATGCTTCCGGACCGGCGAGAAACAACGCTGGCGGTTGTTTAAGATTTAAGTCTTTCAGCACTTCTTTGAGTGCGCTGTCGGCAAGACACAGCATGCGTATCTGGCGCGGTGTGAGTCCGGCCAGTTTGGCGAGATCGTCGTGCAGCGGCGGCAGCGCCGCGTCGGGCAACAGCGCCAGCGTCATCGGTTCAAAACTCTTGTTGTACACCGTGCTTTCTTGGTAACGGCTGATGCCCGCGCGTATTGAACTTGCGGTTTGCGCGCTGCCGATACCCACTGCGGTCACCATGCCGGTCTGCACGATCCACGCTCCTGTGTTGCTCATCAAGCGGCCTGTTGGTCCACGTGCATACGCGCCAATGCGAGCGTAACTTGCTCCACCTTCAACACCTGCTTATCACACTGTAATTCGGCGCGCCATATCATACTCAAGCGCTTGTCGGTCGGCTCAATCAACACGGTTTCCAGCGATAATTTTGGCCGCACCACGTTTCCGGCCACGCGTACTTCGACGTTAAGTTCGCAGTGCGGTAATGCAAACCGCAATCGCCCATCCGGCGACATATTGACAATTTCGATCACTTCGCCGCCGTGCAGAAATTGCTGCATCTGCAAGTCGGGTGACGCTGCATTGAAAAAGCGCATATCAAAATCCGCAGGCAAATAAGGCGCGCGGGTTTTCTGCCAGTGCGCGTCGTAGGTGCCAACAAAATTTTTACGCGGGAACCACGATGGCGCAACAAACCCAAAACAGGCCGGTGCCGGACGATCTTTAGGTTTGGCAATCAAGTACGCGGGATCTTCCAAATTGGGCAATGCCATGCCCTCAATTTCCTTATTTGATCGTCTACCGGTGAAGCCTTTACCCACCGAATTGCGCTCTTCGAATAGCACTTCGTTGCTGGTCGCATCCATGACTCCCACCGCGCTGGTTTTGCGCGGGGAGGGGACTACATGCACACCGCCGAAGGCGCGCTCGTAAATTAACGGCATCGTTTCGAACGTCTGCGGCGTGCTGACGCTCATACCGAGAAAGCCGCTGTCCCACACCCGCTCGCCGAACACGCGGATGATTTTATTGCGGCCGCCCACACTCACGGCAACATCCAGCTGCTGCACCGGTCTGTGCCCGGGCAAACACGCCTCGCCGACGATGATTACGTCCGTCGTCGGTTTACTCAAGTGCACTTCCGACGCGTACTTTAAACTTGACTGGCCGGGTTCGCCCCACCATTCATCGGCCAAGCGCAATGGCTGTTGTTGCTGCGCAATGTCAGCGCGCGCGCCGATGTCAAACGTCGCCTTCACCGCGACATACAAGGTATCAATGCCCTGTTGATTGGGAAACACGGCAATTGAAGGCACAAACGGCGTTTCGTTTTTCAGTTGCAACATGGCCGGTACCGGTTGTGAGTGAAGCGCGTCAATTCAAACTGACCGAGCCACCGCGTATCCGGTTAGCTCCGGTCGCATGCGACAACACGTTCGTGCCCTTGACGATAATTTTGCCGTCTTTGCGAATAGTGATGCTGCCTTGTCCACACTTCAGCTCCACTTGCTCCTGCGCCTCGATCACCACACGCTGGCCGTCGACGCGTACTTCCTGTGGCGGCTGCGCGGATTCGGTCGGCACAATGTCCAATGCCACCATGCTTTCCAGGCGATCCTCCATCAAGCCGATGACGATGGGTTTGCTGCGGTCGCCGTCTTGAAATAGCACCAGCACTTCACGTCCGAGGTGCTGGGATTTTGCCAAGGCTGCTCGATCAATATTCGCCAGCAAGCGTGCTGCGCACGGTGCAATGCCACCGACCTCGACATAAATCTCGTGCGCTGCGCCGATGTGAGCAATGCGCCCAAGTGTGGGTCCGCCCGGCGCGATCAACGTGTGCATGGTTTCCGCGTCGAATGGTTTCAGATCGTGTTGAGTCACAGTACACCTCCGAACAATCATTTAGTTCTGCGTAATCTTCGAGCCCTTCATCACGATGTTACCGCTGGCCTTGAGGTTGATGTCCTTGCCTTCAATCTGGATCGTGCCGTTCTTTTTCATCACAATGCTGGCGCTGCCGCATTTCAAGGTGAGCGAATCGCCGGAGTCGATCACGGTGTTTTTGCCGACGGTGATCGATAAGTTTTTGCCAATGCTAATGGTCTGACTCTCTCCCACATCCAGCGTGTAATCCTTGCCGATGTTCTCCGACTGTTTACCGCTGACAGCGATACTCTGATCTTTGCCCACGGTGATGTCGGCGTTCTTGCCGATGTTCTCGCTGTGATTATCGCCGATGCTCTCGGTGCGATTCTTGTCTACCGTGAGACTAAGATTTTTGCCCACGGTGATCGTAGCGTTTTCTCCAATCGATTCACTGTGATTCTTGCCCACCGAAATGGTTTTATTTTCACCGATGGTTTCGGTCTGGTTCTTGTCGACATTTTTGGTGCGATCATTGCCGACGTGCAGGGTTTCGTCGTGGCCGATGTCCTGGTTTTTGTCGTTCTCGATTTTGATGGTCCAGTCTTTCTGGCCGTGCAGGTAGATCTCTTCTTTGTCTTTCAAGTCTTCAAAGCGCAGTTCGTTGCTGCCGCCACCGCCTTTGGTGGAGTTGGATTTAATGGTGCTCTTGGTCTTTTCGGCGGGCAGCGGATACGGCGGTTTGTTGTCACCGTGGTACACGCGCCCGGTGATGAGCGGGCGGTCGGGGTCGCCTTCGAGAAATTCGACGATGACTTCGTGGCCAACGCGCGGGATGAACATGGCGCCCCAACCGGCGCCCGCCCACACCTGGCTGACGCGTAACCAGCAGGAGCTCTTTTCGTCGTGCTTGCCTTCGCGGTCCCAGTGGAATTGGACTTTCACCCGGCCAAATTCGTCGGTGGTGATTTCTTCGCCTTTGATGCCGGTGACGATGGCGGTTTGGGCGCCGGGGATGCGGGGTTTGCGTTCCGGGTCGGGTTCCGAACGGTATTGCACACTGGCGGGGATGCAGACGAATTGATTCGAGTAGCTGCTACCTTTGTCCCCAGCGCCTTCTTCGTAGACGGATGGCTGCTCCGCGAGCAGCTTGACATAGGTGAGCAGGTAATTTTGATTCAGCGCTTTACGCTCATGCTGTTGGAGGGTGAAGCGGTAGCCGGCGGTGAGGCGCATGCAGTCGCTTTTGCCACTGCCCCCGACACGGCTGACCTGCGCGGCTTCCAGGCGCACTTTCGT
>JANOOV010000490.1:0-2683 GCA_031421535.1 Gammaproteobacteria bacterium | reverse complement strand
ATAGGTTCTCGGATTGCGGTAGGCGATATCGGCCACGATAGCGATCAGTGGCTGGGGATTTTCACCGGGCGATGTAATCCTTGAGACGCGCTTGTGGTAATCGTTCAGAGCAATAACAAGGCTACCTGCGTTGGGAAAGTTGGTCGCATGGTCGTGAATAATCAGTAGGTGCTTCTGCAGGCTCTTGCCGGATTGTTTTCGGGCCATCCATGCCAGCTTGTCGCTCTTGATCGAGGCGCGCACGACATCGTTGCTCGCTTTGGTTTTGGCTGGATTGAGCTTCAGGCCAAGACCCGTGGTCGTTTCGGTGATCAACTTGACAATTGCCTCGCCAACCTGCGGGCTATTGACGAAAACGCGGTAATCGTCCCGGTAGCGCAGTATCCGGTAATCCGTAATACCTGCCCCCTGAATACGTTCTGATAACTCCAAGTCGGCGAGGCCGATAACCATCTCGGCGATAAAATCCATCAGTGCCGAGCCCTGCGGAATGCCATTGGTCTGGCCGTGGCGCATGTCCTGAATATGGTAGTCGATGACATTGCCGATGAGGTTATGATTAGTGCGGTTTTCTTTCTTTTTCGCCTCGCCTTTCGTATGCAACGCCCAGGCAATCGAGTGCGTGTAGATCGCGCCGTAACAGTCAGTGATATCAGTTTCGATTAAGTAGTCGTAGTCGAGCGACAACTCGATGGAGCGCTGCTCTACCTGGTGCCACCAGTGCGAGACCTGTTCTGCCCGGTCTTTCTCGTCGGAGGACGACACCACCGGCAAACTCAAGCAGCGTATTTTGTCGTTGGTCGCGAACTGCTGGAAACGATCATGAATCAGCTTCCAGTTGCTCTCCTCGGTAATGGCATGCACGAGCGAAACATACAGAGCTGGATGAATCAGCTGGAATGGACGCCACGCATACTTGCCATCCTTGTTGTGCAAGATGGTGTAATTGACGTCATCGTGCTCTCTCGGAGTGGACTGTCTAAAATCTGCCAGTCTCTTGCCGTCGAGCACCTGATGTACGCCGTTGATTAAATCGCCAAACACGATGTACGGCGGCAAGTCCAAGCTGCAATAGCTTTCCGGCTTGAGCAAAAAGGTGCGCGCTTCACCGTGCGTCAGATCGAGTATGGATCGTCGGTTGGAATATTCGGGAGACGGCACCTTAGCGTTCATACGGCGGACTCCACAAAGCGTGCTGCATCCTTCACCGCAGCTCGCCGGAGATTGGCCCATCGAATAGGGTGGCGAGAACACAGGGTAGGCTTGCGTTCCTGTATATTATTTAGAATTGCGAATGGCGCCGCAATCACGCGACTGACACAAACAATAGTTCATATTTCGCCATTGTCTGCTTCGGGAGCAGACAGTCGTCTGCAAATTCATCATCGATAGTCCGTTCGGGGTCGATTGCACCCTTTCACCGAAGAGGTTCTACTAGAATCCGCCGTCGCCCGACAGCGGAATACCTCAGTGCGATGTTCTTTGAAGTTTTGATCTCAGTGATTGCAGCACGCTACTTGGCGTTCGCGGCAAGTGATCGTTCGGTGTCGAGCACCACCTGCGTCATCGGCAACACGCTGTCGGGATTCAGCGAGATGGATTGAATGCCGCGTTCCACCAACCAGCGGGTGATCTCGGGGAAATCCGACGGCGCCTGGCCGCAGATGCCGATGTACTTGCCGCGTTGCGTGCACGCGCTGATGGCCAGCTCCATCAGTTTCAATACTGCCGGGTTACGCTCGTCGAAGCCTTTCAGCAGGCCGGAGTCACGATCCGCCCCCAAGGTAAGTTGGGTTAAATCGTTCGAGCCGATGGAATAGCCGTCGAAGTGTTCGAGGAATTGATCCGCGAGCAGCGCATTGCTGGGGATCTCGCACATCAGATACACCTTCAGTCCGTTCATGCCGCGCACCAGCGCGTGTTGCTTCATCAACGCCAGCACGTTTAAACCTTCGTCGACGGTGCGTACGAACGGGATCATCACCGCGACGTTCAGCAGGCCCATCGTTTCGCGTACATATTTCAACGCCGCGCACTCCAATGCGAAACACGGTGCGAATTGCGGTGAAAAATAACGCGCTGCGCCGCGCAGGCCGAGCATCGGGTTTTCTTCTTTCGGCTCAAACGTCGCGCCGCCGATCAGCGACGCGTATTCATTGGATTTGAAATCCGACGTGCGCACGATCACCGGACGCGGATAAAACGCGGCGGCAATAGTGGCGATGCCTTCCGCCAGGCGTTGCACGTAAAACGTGCGCCGATCCGGGTAACCGGCAACAAGGTTATCAATTTGGGCGCGTGTCGCGACATCAAGCGTGTCGTATTCAAGCAGCGCGCGCGGGTGAATCTGGATGCTGTGATTGATGATAAATTCCAGCCGCGCGAGACCGACGCCTTCCACCGGCAAACGGCTCAATTCGAAGGCGCGTTCGGGATTGCCCAGGTTCAGCATCAACTGGGTTTTGGGTCGTTCCAGCGTGCTGAGGTCGATGCGTTCGATGTCGAATTTTTGCAAACCCTCGTACACCACGCCGGTGTCGCCTTCGGCGCATGAAACGGTCACGACCTGGCCAGTCTGTAATACTTGCGTCGCAGTTGCGGTGCCCACCAGCGCTGGAATGCCTAATTCGCGCGCGACAATCGCCGCATGGCAGGTACGGCCGCCCCGATTGGTGACGATGGC
>JANOOV010000489.1:0-6423 GCA_031421535.1 Gammaproteobacteria bacterium | reverse complement strand
AAAAGTCGGCATCGGCCCCGGCTCGATTTGCACCACACGCATTGTCGCCGGGGTGGGCATTCCGCAAGTCACTGCCATTTCCAATGCCGCGATTGAACTCAAAGGCACGGGTGTGCCGGTGATCGGCGACGGCGGCATCCGTTATTCCGGTGACATCGCCAAGGCGATTGCAGCGGGCGCCCACTGCGTGATGATCGGCGGCTTGTTCGCCGGCACCGAAGAAGCGCCAGGTGATGTTGAACTGTTTCAAGGCCGGTCGTACAAGTCATATCGCGGCATGGGCTCAATCGGCGCGATGGCCAAGCAACACGGCTCCAGCGACCGTTACTTTCAAGACGCGCGCGGTGCCGACAAACTGGTGCCCGAAGGCATCGAAGGCCGCGTGTCGTACAAAGGCAGTTTATCGGCCATCGTGCACCAACTGGTCGGCGGCTTGCGCGCCAGCATGGGCTACACCGGCTGCCAAACCATCGAAGAGATGCGCACCAAACCGCAGTTCGTGCGGATCACCAACGCCGGTGTGCGTGAGAGCCATGTGCACGATGTGACAATTACTAAAGAAGCGCCGAATTATCAGATTGATTAGATAGGTGGGAGTGGGGGAGTTACTTCTCGTATCGTAATGGGCGGGTTCAAACCCCAAATGGAAAAAGCGCAGCATGTATGGTGCGCTTTTTCCATTTGGGGTTTGATTCCATTTGGGGTTTGAACCCGCTTTAAAAAACTAACCGCTTAGGCACCCGCGATCTGTTGCAGGTTGTTGGGCAGCGCTGCGTCATCGGTCAGTGCTTTGCGTTCTGAGCGCATGCGCAACAGGCCATTGAAGACGGCGCCGAACTGAACCTGTATCTGCGGCGAAAACACGGTGCCCGTGACGCGCGAGCCGGACAGCATGATCACCCGCTGTGCCGAGATGTCTCCCGTAAGAACCCCCTGGATAATCACCGCCTCGGCAATCAGGCTGCCTTCCCAGAACGCGCCGGGGACAATGTACAATGTGCCCTTGATCAGTCCGTCGCCCGCGAAGTGCCCTTCGAGTCGCACGTTGCTTTCGGCGTGAAGCTCGCCGGCCAAGGTGATGCCTTTGGCGAGAGTGATGATTTTGGTCATAGTGATGGTCTCGACTATTTCCGGAGGCTAATTCTAAGTTGCATTCAAAGGAATACTGCGTTGGAAGCCCTTGCCGTACTAATGTACTGTCTGCGGGCCTCCGCCTTGTCTTCCTTTGAATGCAACTTAGAATAAAACGAAGGCGGCCATTGTAGCGCCAACATTGAAGCGACCTCAAGGCCGCTCGCGCACGTCCAGATGCAATGTCATGAACACAGTAGAACACGAGCGTGACTTTTTAACGATGCACCGCAACGTAATCGGCGTGTTTGATTCGGGTGTGGGCGGCCTGTCGGTGTTGCGCGAGATCCGCGCCGTGTTGCCGATGGAAACTCTAATCTATGTTGCCGACTGTGCGCATATTCCCTACGGCGAAAAATCGCGACTCTTTATAGAGACGCGCGCGCGCGTAGTCGCCGGATTTTTGGTTGCGCGCGGCGCCAAGGCGCTGGTGGTGGCTTGCAATACCGCTACGGCGGCGGCGGTGGCGGCGTTGCGCCGGGGTTTTCAGGTGCCGATTATTGGCATGGAGCCCGGCGTGAAACCGGCGGCGCAGCTGACCCAGTCCGGCATTATTGGTGTTCTGGCAACACCCGGCACTTTGGCCAGCCAAAAGTTCGCCGCGTTATTGCAGCGCCACGCGGGCGCGGCGCAGGTGGTGGTGCAAGCCTGCCCCGGCCTGGTCGAGCAAATCGAACGCGGTGACATCGACGGCCAACACACGCGCGCCTTGGTGCAGCGCTATGTTGGACCACTGTTGGAACGCGGCGCCGACACGCTGGTGCTGGGCTGCACGCATTATCCGTTTGTCGCAAAGTTGATTCGCGACGCAGTCGGCCCCACAGTTAAACTGGTGGAGACCGGCGCGGCGGTCGCGCGCGAGCTGCAACGGCGGTTGGCGGTCGGGCAGTTGTTAACCGCGCAGCAGTCTCCGGGCAGTGAAGAATTCTGGACCAGCGGTGATCCACAGGTGGTGGCCCCGGTGATGGCGGCGCTCTGGACGCGCGCGGTGGATGTGCGCCGCATGCCCGAATAATTAATGTGAGGAATGATGCATGCGTACCTGGCAATGTTTGGTCTGTGGTTACATTTACGATGAAACGCTTGGATCGCCCACGGAAGGTCTGGCGCCCGGCACGCGTTGGGCGGATATTCCGGACGATTGGGTATGCCCCGACTGTGGTATGGGCAAGAGTGAATTCGAAATGATCGAGATCACCAAGTGATTCCGTTTCTAAATCGTAACTATTCAGCACATGCTTGAGTAATAATTCCCCCTTTGAAAAAGGGGGGCAGGGGGATTTGCTGTTGCCTTTCGTAAGATAAATCCCCCTCAATCCCCCTTTTTCAAAGGGGGAGGCTAACCATGCTGAATAGTTACTCTAAATCTTGATTTAGAAATGGAATAAATAGGGGTAGATGCACCGCATGAGCGCACCCATCGTAGTTGTCGGCAGCGGACTTGCGGGCTATACGCTGGCGCGTGAATTTCGCAAGCTCGACAAGGATACGTCCTTGATATTAATTACCCGCGACGACGGCGCGTTTTATTCCAAGCCGATGTTGTCGAACGCCTTCACCACCGGCAAGACTCCCGATCAGCTGGCGATATTTCCGGCGCAAGATATGGCCACACAATTGCGGGCCGATGTTTACACCCACACCACACTCACCGCCATTCACCCCGACCGGCATGTCATTGAGGTGCAAGACGCGCGCGGCGCGGCGCGTGAAATTTTCTATTCCCGGCTGGTGCTGGCCATGGGCGCCGAGCCGATTCGCCTGACGGTCGAAGGTGACGGCGGTGATCGCCTGTTCTCCATTAACGATCTTGACGATTACCGGCGGTTTCGCGGTGCGCTTGTCGACGCGCAACAGATTGCGATTCTGGGCGCGGGCCTGGTCGGCTGTGAATTCGCCAACGACTTGTGCAGCGCACACCAGAGTGTGCATGTGATTGACCCCGGCCACGGGCCGCTGGCGCGTTTGCTTCCCGAAGCCGGGCAAGCGCTGCTGCGTGATGCGTTGGCCAAGGCCGGTGTGAACTGGCATTTCGGTTCGATGCTCGCGGCGGTGCACCACCACGGCAAGAAACTGAAATTGGTGTTGAAGAAAGCCGACGCCACCGGTGAGCAGCGCGAGCTGGATGTCGATCTGGTGTTATCCGCCGTGGGCTTGCGTGCGCGCATCCATGTCGCCGCTGCCGCCGGATTGCAGGTGAATCGCGGCATTGTCACGGATCGCTTGCTGCAAACCAGCGCAACCGATGTGTATGCGCTGGGTGATTGCGCTGAAGTGGACGGGCACGCGCTGTATTTTGTGCAGCCGCTGATGAACGCAGCGCGCGCATTGGCCAAAACCCTGGCGGGTGAAAATACGCCGGTCATTTATCCCGCCATGCCGGTTACTGTCAAGACCCCGGCTTACCCGGTCTCGGTATTGCCGCCGCCGCGCGACTGGCCGGGCGAATGGAGCGTCGAATCGCAAGGCGATGGTGTGCGCGCGATCTTCACCGACCCCAACGGCTGGATGCGTGGTTTTGCACTCACCGGTGCCGCCACCGCCGAGAAAAACCAGTTGGTAAAAAAAATTCCTGGGTTAATCGAGTAGGGTTCGAACGGCCGAATCCAGTCAACTTGTTTGCACCGAAGTATTGATTACGTGTGCCGCCTGCGCCGGTAAAAAATATTGGTAGGCCGGTACCGAATGCAGCGGATTCGCAGCGTCATAGCGTAGCCCGTATAGCGCGAAATAGTGCTGCGCCAGCGCTGCCGGGACTTCTTCGCGCGACACCAGTTCCAGCAGTTTTGCGTTTTGCACCGCGCGTTCCAGCTCAGGATCCAACGCGCGCAATTCGTTCTTCAGCGCTTGCGGCAGATCGGCATTGCGCTCGGGTTTGGTAAATACCTGCAACAACAGCCCTTCGGTGTAATCGCCGGTAGGGGTGAGTGCGGCGATGTTTTTCTGTGCCAGCGCATCCATCATTTCACTCAAGGTGACGGCGCGGCGCACGCCGTTTTGTAACAGCGTGGCACGCAGGCCCAGATGATGCGCGGTGTAGCCGTACACGCGATTCCAGTGGCGGATGATGTGCGTTGCATGCTGCGCGTCAGACTGGTCGATGAACAAGCGCAGCACCTGACCGTTGTCGAGCATCTTGTACAGTGGGTACGCGTTCCAGCCGTCGCTGAACTGGTAATAGTCTTCTCCAGGCACCTGCGTCGGCACGTAGCCATGATGTGCGCGCAGCAGCTCGACCACGCGTTCGGCGTCGCGCCGTCCGGCGTGGCCGCAACGGATGGCCAGGTGATCGAAGTGCACCGTCCAGCGCTGGGCGGCGGCGAGTTCCAGCAAGGCCATATCCGCCTTGCTGTTGAGCAGCGATTCCACGGCTTTGACGGCGACATAAATATCGAGATCGCATACCCAGGCGGCGATCCGGCGCGCCTGTGCATCGCTGTAGGTGGTTTCCGCCTGCGCCAGGAGTTGATTCATGAACGCGCGCGCGTAGTCGTGTACGTGCGCAACGGCCTGCGCGACATCGGGTTCAAATAATTTGGATTGGCGCGCTTGATGGTAGGCAACGATCAGCTCGGCGACGCTGTGCACGCCGCTGAAAAAACCTGCCGCATCGGCAGGTTTGGGAGTGGCTGCAAACGGAGTGAGATCAAGACTGACCACTTCGCCGTTTTGTTTCCGTGCCAAAATCTGGTAGTTGCTGTCAGTGTTTTTCCGCAGCGCAGCGTGTCGATGCAGCAAGGCGTCGCTTAGCTGCTTTGCATAGGTTTGATGTGCGGTGCCCATGTCACCTCCGGTATTTTTCAACAACCCGCATTTGCGTCTGGTGTAGCGGCAAGCGGGTTTGAATCTGAAGTTAAGCTCGGCGCGTAGTTGCCGACAATCTTGTGGGTGATTCATCTCGTCATATTATTAAGGATAGGCCATGCGTCGAGTGCTGGTGTTGGGAGCGGGAAAAATCGGTTCGTTGATCGCATGTCTGTTGTGCGACAGCGGCGACTACGACGTGATTTTGAGTGACCGTCGTGCGGAAGAACCCGACCGGGTGCGCCAGACGCACGGATTAAAAAATCTGCGCCTCGCTCCGCTGGACGCCGAGAGCCGCAGCGCGCTGCGTGCCTTTTTCACCGACAATGCCGTGGACGCTGTGGTCTCTGCGCTGCCGTATTACTGCAACCCATTGGTGGCCGAACTGGCGCGCGAATTCAACGTACATTATTTCGATCTGACCGAAGACGTGGAAGTCACGCGCAAGGTCAAAGCGCTGAGCGCGGGTGCACTCAGCGCCTTCGTCCCGCAATGTGGTTTAGCGCCGGGGTTCATCAGCATTGCAGCCAACGACTTGATGCAGCACTTCGACTCGCTGGATGCTGTCAAGATGCGCGTCGGCGCGCTGCCGGTGAATCCCAGCAACGCGCTGAAGTATTCGCTCACCTGGTCAACCGACGGACTCATCAACGAATACGGTAATTTTTGCGAAGCCATCGAGAACGGTCAGTTGGTTAAAGTTTTGCCGCTGGAAGGTTACGAAACTATCACCGTGGATGGTCTGGTGTACGAGGCGTTCAACACCTCGGGCGGCCTGGGCACCTTGGCCGAAACCTACGCCGGCAAGTTGCGTCGCCTCAATTACAAAACGCTGCGCTACCCGGGACACTGCGAAAAAATCCAGTTGCTGATGAACGAGCTCAAGCTCAACGACGACCGGCCCACGCTCAAGCGCGTGCTGGAACACGCCATCCCCAAAACAACGCAAGACGTGGTAGTGATTTACGTCGCCGTGTCCGGTCACCAACACGGCGAACTGTACGAAGAAAATTACGTCCGCAAAATTTATCCGCACACCATCGCCGGAAAATTGTGGTCGGCGATCCAGGTCACGACCGCAGGGGGTATTTGCGCGGTGGTCGATCTGGTGCTGGCGCAGCCGGATAAATTCCACGGCTTCGTCACGCAAGAAACCTTCACGCTCGGTGAGTTTCTGGCGAATCGTTTCGGACGTTATTACGCGCCGGAGTGAAGTAGAGCAAACATCTACAAACCATGGCCATCTGATTACTGACGGACACGGTGCTCACCCCCTCTCCTGATCAGCATCAAGAGCGGCAACGAATTACTTCAAACCCTTCCTTATAAATAAACTATGGGTTGCCAGTGTCGACAATCCCCCTGTAGTGTCGGCGTCAGGGTGCTGGAGGGGTAAGGGTGGGCTGATAAAATTAATGTCATCAGCAGCAGTAGTGTTCCGGTAGCTTTATCGAACAGTCCCTTGCACTTCCAGAACTCCAGAACTGT
>JANOOV010000488.1:0-3570 GCA_031421535.1 Gammaproteobacteria bacterium | reverse complement strand
CGCGGATCGAAGTAGAGTATTTTTCCCAGCTCGATTTTCGCGGGTGTCTGCATGTTGTTGTCGGGAACTGGCACCGGCGGTAACCCCGCCAACGGTTCGTTGGTCGCTGCCCCCGCCCATCCAGGCGACAGAATCGATAGCGCACTCATTAAGCAAAGCCGCGTGAAGGGTGTTGTTCTCATGTTGGTCTCCTTGGTTTCGGTGGTGGTTCCAGGGAGATAAACAAGCGACGCGGTGATTTGATTGCACGTGGTGTTAATCCGGCGGCGTGGCCGGGTTCGCAAGACTGCGGATCAGCGCTAGCCACTCTGGGTTGTCCCACGGTTGCGCCCCACCCACGACACGCCGTACGACACCATCGGCGGAAACAAAGTAGGTCGATGGGTAGGCGCGCACGCCCAGCACGTTGCGGGCGATACGCATGTCGGCGTCTTGCAGATTGGTGAAGGTGACTTTGCGTTCGATCAGGAATTCGCGCACCACGTGGAGATCGGTATCGACGGACATGCCGACCACCGCGAAATGCTGCGGGTCGAGTTGTTCGGACAGACGCTGCAAGCTCGGTAATTCCTTGCGGCAGGGTGCACACCAGGTCGCCCAGACGTTGAGCACCAGCACTTTGCCCGCAAACTGCGCGGTGCTCGCAGGCTCGCCTTTCAAGTTGGTCAGTTGTAGCTCGGGGAAGCGGGCGCCGGTGTTGACTTGGGCTTGCGGCGACGGCGGCGTGTCACAGGCGGTTAAGTTTGCGACAACGACGCAGATGACCAGCGCAATGCCACCGCAGTGCCGCAGTTTGTTCACGGCTTACTTTGCAACGGATTCGGATTTCGGCGCGGGCGGCTGCGGCATGAGCTGAGCGGGAGCCGGGCCTTTGATGCGTCCCAACTGTTCTTCCCACTCCCATAACGCAGCGCGCGCTTTAGGCACAAAGGGGTCGTTGGGCGTGCGCGACAAATGAATGTAGGCGCGCATCGCGCCCAACGCGCCTTCGTAGTCCTTCAGTCCTTCCATCGCTAAGGCCAAACCCCAATACGCGTTGGCCTGCTCAGGGCGCAATTGCGTTGCCAGGTTGAATTCATTGCCCGCGTCTTCGTATTGCTGCACGCCCAAAAAAGCGAAGCCCAGATTCACGTGCGCTTCGGGCAGGCGCGGCGCAAGCTCAATCACGCGCTGCAGCGCAGTCGCGGCGTATTCGTAACGCTTGGCATGCAGCAAGGCGACGCCTTGATCGAAACGAATTTGCACTTCGTGCGCTGCGTTGGGATCGTCCGGCAGTGCAGACGTCGGCGCGGGGGCGCGTGATGTCCGCGTGACCGGCCCCAAGTCGCGGGCCAAGGTTGCCAGCATGCCGCCCATCACCACGATGACAATCAAAGACAGCAGGGTCGTGACATTTTCAAGATTGTTGCGTGGAGCGTGCGTCATACCATGCCCTTGTGAGCGGCCGGACTGACGTACGGCATGCCCAGATACGTGGTGAAAGCCAGCACAAATATGCCGATGATCATGGCGCCGCTGATCCACGGCGGCACACGATACGTCAGGCGCACGTGGATGCCAATGCCCAGCGCAAGCCAGGTGACAAACGCAGACGTCTCCAGCGAATCCCACGACCAGTAACGGCCCCAGGCGTCTTGCGCCCACACCGCACCGGCGATCAGCATCAGGCTGTCGAACACCAGCGCGAGCATCATGACGCGCCACGCAAAGCGGTCAACGACATCATCGGCGGGCATGCTGCGAAACCAACGCACGGCGCGCGGATAGCGCCGCAGAATCATGACACCGGCCAGGCCCACGCCGATGAGCAGCAACGCCAGATACACTTTGCCGAGGAACACGTGAACCCACTTCCACTCGTTGTAATAGGTTGCGGGAAAATGGCTGGCCTTGGGTTCGAGCATCAGCAGCCAACTGCCCAGCACCCAGAATACCGGCAGCGCCATCACCGCGCTGGCGCGAAAGCGCGGCAAGCGCCAGTAAGCGATGGCGTAGATCACACCCAGGCTCCACAACTGGCTCATGAGCAGTTCAAACAGGTTGATCCACGGGCCGTGGCCGATGCGCACCCAACGCTGCGCGATGGCGGCGGCGAGTAACGCCACCCCCGCCACCAATAATGCCAACACCAGGCGCTCGGCAACACCGTTGCGCGTGAGTGTGCTGTTGGGGTTTTGAATCACCACGCCGCTGATCGCGACCAGAGTCGCCAGCGCGTAAGCGGCAAGACCGCTCCACATCCACGGTAATTCGGTTGCGAAACCTTCAGCGTTCAACCATCTTCTCCTGCGTTTTGTTACCCGGTGCCGGGTGCTGCGCTTCGGCCGGAAAGAGCCTGGCACCCATCACCTGCCAGTAGTGCCATGCCATGCCAAAAACCGCAATGATCGACACAAAAAACAGCCAGCGCAGCGTCGGGTCGTAATACACCTTGTAACCCATCCAGCTGGTCAGCTGATCGTAACGTAATTGACCACCGTCCAGGCGGGTAGTTTCGCCCACTTGTAACTCCACGCGCTGCTCATGGTTTGAGACCACCAACACCCCGCGTGCGTTGCGCGCATCCAGCACCCACGCGGCATCTTCGCGCATACCGGTCGTCAATTGCAGCCAGAACTTCACCGGTGACGCGCCCGGCGGCGTCCAGGAATTGTCCTGCTTGTACTCGTAGAGCGGGTACGACGGCAGATTGATGCGTCCGGTGACCGGCATGCCTTGATCGGGGAGCCACGTGAGAACTACCGAAAACCCCTTGTTGAAGGTGGTGTAAAAGCGGTAGCCCTCCAGCACCAGCACGCGATCATCGCCGACAATTTTACTGGTGAACTGGCCGCGCTCGTCGGGAATCAACACCTGGCTATTGGTCAGGCCGCGCTGCATGCCTTCGGCGTAGTCCACGGTGTAATTGCCCTGTATGAAGCGTACTTTATCGATCCGCCCTGCGTGCAGCGGCCCTTGCTTGGCCTCCAACAGCAGGTCGGGGGTGAAGCCCTGACCTGCGGCGATTTCCATGTGTGCGTCAATAAACGACAAGCGGCCGATGGCCGCCAGCACGATGATGCTCAGCAGCCCGATGTGAAACACCAGCAATCCCGGCTGTCGATTGATGCGTTGATTGGTAAAAATCGCGGCGGTAAGGTTAAGCGCCAGAAAAGCCAGTGGTCCCGCCAGCACCCACATGCTCACATCGAGTTGATTGTCATAGGTCAGCGACGCGCCGATCACCAGCAGGATCATGCCGACCAGGGTCAGCTTCAACGAGGCAAGAAGGTAGAGAAGTTTCATGAGTGAATTGGAATACGGAAGATTCGGCAATCCATTCTACGCGCGCAGGTCAGGGGGAGTTAAAACGCGTAGCCGAATTTCAGTAGCTCAATGTCGATGATGGCTTGTGCATCGTCTTGACCAACACTGGCGTCAAGGAATTTATCGTTCTTGCCGGAAATATATCGGCCCACGCTCAAGCTGGCACCCCAGTAGATGTTGTTTTTTGAAAAGATGCGGTAGCCGATGCCGACACCGATACCGAATTTGTTTTCCGTTGCGTAGGGGGCGGGCGTTGCGTTGCTA
>JANOOV010000487.1:0-2808 GCA_031421535.1 Gammaproteobacteria bacterium | reverse complement strand
TTGAGTGGTTGCAGCATTTTGGGGTTGGCGTAAATTTTAGCGTCGCGCAGATAGCCCAGACCAAACATATACACTTTGGCGCCGCGCCAGTCGGGAATCAGGTTGTATTTGGCAATCTCATCCAGCGTTTTATTTACGTCGATGGGTTTGATGACGATCTTGCGTTGATAAAACGACGCATAGCTGCTGTTTTCCAGGCCGTCGGAGATTAGCAACACGGTTTGCTGGTAATTTGTTTCCGGCGTCAGAACCTTTTCTGCAAGCTCTTTCAACGCATGCAGCAAATCGGTTTTCGGCAACTTGCCGTCGCTGAGCATGAGCGTTTGACTCACGGTGTGTTTGAGCAGTTTGTGAAATTTTTCGTCGCGCGCCTTGATGCACTCCAGCAATTTTTCTTTATCTTCGGCGCGTAGGTGAAACAGATATTCCTGTGTCGGCGGCGGATCGGAAAACTCATCGAACATCAGCTCGGTGTACTGCCCGGAAACGTTAGCCGAAAAGCGCACGATCTTGACACGCTCGCCGTCACTGCCCCAGTTTGCGGTCAGGTCGGCGACGTTGATTTTTAAAGCGGCAGTCAGCGGCGTGGTTTGATCGACGAACAAATAAAAAGCGCGCAGGGTGTTGCGCTCGGGTTCGCCCAGATACAGGCCCGCGTAGCAACTGGGCAGCGGCGGCCCGGCCCAGGTCAAAGTGGTAAACAGCAGTGACAAGGTCAAGGCAAGGAATTTGAGCATGGCGGCATCACATGGGTGAGTGAACAGACTGCTCTCTATAACGGTAATGACGATGAATCATTGAGCGGCTTGAATTCGATGCTGGCGCTCTTAAAGTCAGTCATCGGCTTGCCGATAAACCTGCACAACCCATCCGCGTTTATCCTCTTGGTGTCGCATGTTGAAATTTTTACATTCCCGTTCGCAGTCGGTTTTGATTATAGCCCTGTTGCTGCTTGCGCTGGTTGCACCCACGGTCGGGGCGGCGCCGAGCGGCGCCGAATCCGTCGATGTCGATGCGCTAGTGGTGAAGTCGGTGGAATGCACACCGGGCGAAAATGTTAATTCTCCGCAGCAGAGCCAGAAAAAAACTGATCCGGCGCGTGTCGGCGCCACCGGTTACGGCGCGCCGCCGCCGAAATACTACCCGGAAAATCAACGCCGCTTGATGGCGATGCGCGCGTCAAAAATTGATGCTTATCGCGCGTTGGCGGAGACCGTCAACGGATTGCACATCTGGGGCGGCACGACGATCGGCGACATGGTGGTGCAGAAAGACCGCTACCGGGTCTTCATGGATGCTTACGTGCGCGGCGCGCGAATTTTGAGCGTCACCGCCAATGACGACGGCACCTACGAGACCGTGGTCGAACTGATGGTCGACGAAAATTTCCTGGCAAAAGTTTTAGCGCAGCCGACCACGCCGCCGTGCGGCAGTGAGGGCGCGCATGTTTCGTTTGCGCCGCCAGAGTCGCCGTCCACGTTTTATTACAGCGAGTAGATCAAATGCGGGCTGCGCAACGCCTATGGAGTATTGGGTTGGGAGTTTTATTGGTGTTGGCAAGCCACACCGCCTCGGCGCTGCGTGTGGAAGCCGAAGGCACCGCACCGATCACCGACGCCGCGCCGGGCAAGGCGCGCATGTTGGCAATTCAAAACGCCATCCGGCAAGCGGCAATGCAAAATTCCGTGGAGGTCGCCACCGCGACCACCACGTCGAACCACGCGGTGACCGGCGACAGTGCGCGACTGCGCGCCACCGGGCGGGTGTCCAATGTTTCGGTCGCCGATGAATGGACCGAGAACGGCATTCTGCACGTGTTGATCCGCGCCGACGTCGATAATGGCGGTGGTGTGGATGCCGCAAAAAACGACTACCGCAAAAAAGTCGCCTTCATGCAGTTGCTGGTGCGTAACCGCAGCGCCGCCGCCGACCTTCCGTACCTCGAAATGGAATTGCCGCGCTTGCTGCGCAAGGAAATGGAAAACCACCACGGCATCATCGGCGTGGACGGCGCGCACTACGTGCTTGCAGAACGTGCCGGATCGGCGGTCGAGCAAAACGGCATCCCCGGTCGCGACGTGGTCGAACGCGTTGCAAGGGAACTGGGCGTGCAGTTTCTGGTTTCCGGTGCGATTCTCGACACCGGCATCAACGAAGAATTACTTGGTAAATCACGGCGCTTTGGAATGGAGTTGATGTTGTTTGACGGCGTGAGCGGCACGCTGTTGGCGCGGTCGCGCCATGACCAAAACGTGGTCGGCGCGGATTTTGTCAAGCCCGGTATATCGATGGCCAGCGCAGAATTCCTGGTCACGCCTTATGGGTTGGCGATCCAGAAAATATTGGAACGTGCATCCCATGCATTATTTGCCGAGTTAAATTCGTTACCGTTCACCGCGCGCGTGATACGCAGCGACGCGAAGAAAATTTATTTCGACGCAGGCAGTACCTCGTCGGTACGGGTGGGGGACATGTTGCTGACTTACAAAGTTGGCGCTGAGCCGATGGCCGACCCGGCCAATAGTCGTTTTCTGGGTTTTGCGGAACAACCGGTCGCGACGTTAGTTGTAAAAAACGTGCAGCCGCAATTCGCCGTCGGCGAATTGGAGACCGATCAGGTCCACATCAAACCGGGCGACATCGTGCGTTTCGGCTGGTAGTAGCGCCGGGCGGTTTCATTCGCTTGAGGTAACTATTCAGCACGGTTAGCCTCCCCCTTTGAAAAAGGGGGATCGACGACTGCATGGAAGCAGGAGGTAGAGCAATGCAGGAGCAATTGCCGAGGGGGATTTATCTTACAAAAGGCAA
>JANOOV010000486.1:0-6631 GCA_031421535.1 Gammaproteobacteria bacterium | reverse complement strand
GTTGGTGACAAAGTCGAAGGCGTCTACCGCGCTGCCCGATCCGCCACTCTGGCCATAGGTGGACCCGGCGCCCACCGCGATGAAGCGGTCTACGTTGGGTGCGTACACCAGCATGTTGTAGGTGTGCCGGGCGCTGGGTTTGCCGTCGGGGTAATACAGTGCGTTTTGCGACACGTTGGTGCTGGGTGGGGTGACAAGTGTCCACGCCATGGGGGTCTTGGTCAGGTCAAATGCGTAAAGCTCGTTGCCTGCATACGCGTTGTGCCCTCCGCCCCACACAATCAGGCGATCACGCTTGGTGTCGTATGCCCCGCCGCTCCAAGAATCCATCACCGCCGGATGGCCTTCTACTCCGGAGTAACTACAGCCGTTGCCAGGACAGGGGTTAAGCGCACTCAGGTTGGAACCAGACTCTTGATACCACTGGCCCGGTTGTAAGGTATCGAGCGGCCCGGCCGAAGCGGCCGAGAGGTTCAACACCATGAGCAACGCGCCAAAAACTTTACCCATCGAACAATACAAATTTAATTCAGCCGAATTCTGCATATTCTGCGATCACGCCTCATGAAGTTTTTAACGTCAGTGTTGCGCTGGTTCTCGGAACCCAGCAACGCGCCTGTAATATCGTTATCACAGCTTCTCTGGATTGGTATTTTCGGTGCCTTCCGCACGTACACCGATTCCGTATGCTTGGAATCCACGCTACTTTATTTTTCCATCCGAATGGTGCAGGACAGTTCACATTAGGGCGTCGAGCTTTTTGATCACGCTCACAACTTCGGCACGCTCATCAGTCAGTTGATCACGGCGCCTGATCTTGACTGAAATAATGTGTGCGGTTATTGCCGAGCAAGCCCGTTGTTTAACTTCGCAGTCATTGCATGCATCGGCGCACATATGCCGCGTGATCCATTCGGTGAAGTCCATGCGCAGCGCAACATGCACCGTAAAACTTAATCACACATTAACTTTGATACTGCGATTGCCTGTTACCGCCTGGGCTCCAGAACCGGGGTTCACTGGTGTGTTGCAGCCGGACAGCGTGAGTGCATTCCTTCCAATGGAAAAAGCCATCACGATGGAATAAACTTCCGCGCCTTGCTTGCCGTAATAAAAACCCATGAGCGAACTTCTGCACGAACTGATTTTCAACACCGCCGCGCGCGCGCCGCACGCCGACGCGTTGCGGTTTCGCGGCGCGTCCCTGTCGTACGCCGCACTCGCCAGCGCCGTGAATGGCGCGGCGACCGGATTCATCAGCGCCGGACTCGAGCGCCACGAGCGCGTGGCGATTTATCTGCCCAAACGCTTCGAGGCGGTAGTTGCGTTTTACGGCACAACGCGCGCGGGTGGTGTCTTCGTGCCGGTCAATCCGCAACTCAAAGCGGAGCAAGTCGGCCATATTGTGCGCGACAGCGGCGCGCGCATTTTTATCACCGCGAAAGACCGCGTTGCAGCACTGCTGGAAACCTTGCACCAATGTCATGACCTGCGCGTGCTGGTGGTGGTTGACGGCGCGAGCGACGCTCTGCCGCGCATTCCATCGGTTGAGTCCTTGACGTGGGAAAGCTTTACTGCCGGATATGACAGCAACGTGAACTTCCATCGCTGCATTGATACCGACATGGCCGCCATCCTTTATACGTCCGGCAGTACCGGACGGCCCAAAGGCGTGGTGCTCTCGCATCGCAATATGGTCACGGGCGCCAAGAGTGTTTCGCAGTATCTGGAAAACACCTCGAACGACCGCATCCTCGCAGTGCTGCCGTTCAGTTTTGACTACGGGCTTAATCAACTCAGCACCGCATTCAACGTTGGCGCGTGCGCGGTGCTGATGGATTATTTATTACCGCGCGACGTGATCACCATGATCGCCAGGGAACACATCACCGGACTTGCCGCCGTCCCGCCGCTCTGGGTGCAACTGGCGCAACTGCCCTGGCCTGCGGACGCTGTGGATACACTGCGTTACATCACTAATTCCGGCGGCGCGATGCCGCGCGCCGTGGTCGATGGCTTGCGCAAGGCGCTGCCCAAAACGCACGTGGTCCTGATGTACGGATTGACTGAAGCCTTTCGCTCCACCTACTTGCCGCCGGAGGAGCTGGATCGCCGTCCCGATTCAATGGGCAAGGCGATTCCCAACGCCGAAATCATGGTGGTGCGGGAAGACGGCACGCCCTGCTCACCCGGTGAACCCGGTGAACTGGTACATCGCGGCTCACTGGTGGCGCTGGGTTACTGGAACGATCCGGAAAAAACCGCCGAGCGTTTTCGTCCCACGCCGGGCCGCGATCCGAAAATTCCGTTACCGGAAATCGCCGTGTGGTCGGGCGATACCGTGCGTATGGACGATGCAGGCTTTCTGTATTTTATTGGCCGCAAAGACGACATGATCAAAACCTCCGGCTATCGCGTGAGCCCCACCGAAGTTGAAGAAGTGATTTACGGCACCGGACTGGTGGGCCATGCCGCCGCCATCGGCGTGTCGCATCCCGTATTGGGTCAGGCCATCGTCGCCGTGGTGTCACCGCCCGAAGGTCACGACACCGTCGTCACCCCGCAACTCATCGACGCATGTAAAGACAAGCTGCCTTCGTTCATGGTGCCCGCACACGTACACGTGCAACACATGTTGCCGCGCAACCCGAACGGCAAGATCGACCGCAAACAACTCGCTGCGGAATTGGCTAACCTCTTCCACGATAAAAACGGCACATGAAAAAACCGACGCATAATTTCACGCCGCCGTTCCCGGTTGCGGGCGCGCAGCTTGTCATTGGCGGCGTACCGATCACACGTCTTGCGGCGCGCGTCGGGCAGACGCCGTTTTATGCCTATGACCGCAGTCTGCTGAATGCGCGCGTGGCGCATTTGCGCAAGCATCTGCCCGCAGAATTGCGCCTGCATTACGCGATCAAGGCCAACCCCATGCCCGCCGTCGTGCAACACATGGCGAGTCTGGTTGACGGGTTCGACCTGGCGTCGATGGGCGAGATGCACGTGGCGCTCGACACGCTCATGCCCGCACACAAGATCAGCATTGCCGGGCCCGGCAAATCCGTGCAGGAATTATCCTGCGCCATCGCGGCGGGCGTGACCATCAACATGGAATCGGAACATGAGATGGAAACCATCGCGCAACTGGCGCAGACGCTCGGCATACGGCCGACGGTCGCCATCCGCGTCAATCCGGATTTCGAGCTCAAGTCTTCGGGCATGAAAATGGGCGGCGGTCCCAAACAATTCGGCGTCGATGCCGAACGGGTTCCGGCAATGTTGCAGCGGCTGAAGCCGCTTGATCTGAATTTTTCCGGCTTCCACATTTACAGCGGGTCACAAAACCTCAAGCCGGAATCCATCATCGAAGCCCAGGAAAAAACCTTTGAGCTCGCCTACCGACTGTCCGACCATGCGCCCGGCCCGGTACGCAAGCTCAACATCGGCGGCGGCTTCGGCATCCCGTATTTCCCCGGCGACATGCCGCTTGCCATTGCGCCTATCGGTGAGCATCTTGCGCGCCGCTTGCCGGAAGTGAAGCAACGCTTACCGGAAGCGGAAGTGGTCACCGAGCTGGGACGTTATCTGGTCGGCGAGGCGGGTGTGTACGTGTGCCGCGTGATTGAACGCAAAATTTCCCGCGACCACGTGTTCCTCGTCACCGACGGCGGCCTGCATCATCATCTGGCCGCCTCGGGAAACTTCGGGCAATTTGTACGCAAAAATTATCCGGTGCTGGTCGGCAACAAAATGAACTCTGCCGAAACGGAACCGGCCAGCGTCGTCGGGCCGCTGTGCACGCCGCTGGATTTGTTGGGCGACAAAATGGACTTGGCGAAAGCGGATACGGGCGACCTGATCGTAATCCTGCAATCCGGCGCCTATGGTTTGACCGCCAGCCCGACACGCTTTTTAAGTCATCCCGAGCCGATGGAAATTTTGGTGTAGCGGTGAGCAAACGAATTCTCATTATTGCTTTTCATTACCCACCGATGTCGCGCAGTAGCGGCGCGCATCGCACCCGCAAATTCGCCCAATATTTAGCGGAATTTGGCTGGGAACCGCTGGTGCTTACGGCGCAACCGCACGCTTACCAGGAATACAACGACAGTTCGTTCACCGATCCTCCCGGCGTTATTGTGAAGCGTGCGTTTGGCTTGGATACGGCGCGACAACTAGCGATAGCCGGACGCTATTTCAAATTCATGGCACTGCCTGATCGTTGGGCGAGTTGGTGGCTGGGAGCGGTACCGTCGGGAGCCGCGTTGATTCGTCGCTATCGACCACAAGTCATCTTCTCCACCTATCCGCTTGCAACTGCACATTTGATTGGCTTAGCGCTGCATAAAATCAGTGGTCTGCCGTGGATTGCTGATTTTCGCGACCCCATGACCGATGCGGGGTTTCCGCCCGATCCCACGACGAACCGGATTTATCAATGGATCGAGCGCAAAACGGTGCAGGGTTGCACGCATGCGATCTTCACCACGCCGGAAACACGCGACATGTACGCACTACGTTATCCGGATATTCCGGCGGACAAATGGAGCATTATCGCCAACGGTTACGATGAAGAAAGTTTTATCGATGTCGAGCAACAGCTACAGCCTGTGAAGCGCGACCGTGGGCCGCGCGTACTGGTCCATAGTGGGCTGCTATACCGTTCGGAACGCGATCCCGAACCGCTGTTTTCTGCACTAGCCGAGTTACGCCGCACCCAGCACATTGGTCCGCAAGCGCTGCGCATCGTCCTGCGCGCCTCGGGGGAGGAAAAACATTATCAGCAACGTCTCGCCGCATTTGGCATCGCGGACATCGTTGAGCTCGCCCCCTCAATGCCCTATCGCGACGCGCTCGGCGAGATGCTGAATGCCGACGGGTTATTGTTACTTCAAGCGGCCAATTGCAATCACCAAATTCCCGCAAAAGCATACGAGTACCTGCGCGCGCGCCGCCCGGTGTTTGCTCTCACTGATCATCGCGGCAATACGGCAACGCTGCTGCGCGAATCCGGTATCGACACAATTGTCGACATCGCTGACAAAGATGAGATTAAAGCGGGCCTGCTACGGTTTCTGGAGTTGCTGGATCAGGAAAAGGCGCCCATCGCAAGCGACCGCGCCATTGCGGCACATTCGCGCCGCGCGCGCACCGGAGAGTTGGCGCAACTGCTGGACCGCATCGCCGGAGAAAAACCTAGGCGCTAACGTGACTCTCTCTACACTAATTGTTAACCCGGTTACACAAAATCGCGGATACCCGCACCTATGAAGCGCTTTTCAACGCTAACCAAGCTTCCACAGTCACCGCAATACGCTGCGCTGATTTTCCATCCCACAGTTCCGGCACACGCCCCGCTTTTCCGCCGGTGCGCACAATCTCGTCCCACGCAGTGTAGATCCGTTGCGGATCGGTACCCGCAATAGTGTTGGTGCCTTGCTCGACGGTGATCGGGCGTTCAGTATTTTCACGCAACGTTATGCACGGCACACCAAGCGAGGTGGTCTCTTCCTGAATTCCTCCCGAGTCGGTGAACACCACGCTTGCTTTCGCCATTAGACCCAGCATTTCCAAATAACTTAGTGGTGGTGTCAACACAAAACGCGGCGTGTCTACCAAGGACGCAAGTCCTGCGGCTTCAATCCGCGCCCGCGTGCGCGGATGTACCGGGAATACGATCGGGAGTTTTGCACTAATTCTGGCAATGCACTGCAACAATCTGCGCAGCACTTCGGTGTCATCGACATTCGATGGACGATGCAGGGTCAAGACTCCATACCCGGACTTGAAGATCTCTGCCTGCGGGGTGTTTGCCAGAGTGCGCTCCGGAGCGACCGCACGATCGAGGTGGCTCAGCAAAGTATCAATCATTACATTGCCGACAAAATGGACGCGTGATTCCGAAATTCCTTCGCGCTGCAAATTTGCCAGCGCACTGCGTTCGGTGATAAACAACAGATCCGAAATTTGGTCGGTAAGCACCCGGTTGATTTCTTCGGGCATGGCGCGGTCATTACTGCGTAAGCCCGCTTCGACATGGATCACTGGAATACCTTTTTTTACCGCGACTAAGGCACAGGCAATCGTGGAATTCACGTCGCCTACCACCAGCACGGCATCCGGTTTCTCCGCGTCCAAAACCGGTTCGAAACGGCGCATGATTTCCGCAGTTTGTAACGCGTGACTGCCCGAACCTACACCCAGATCGATATCGGGCTCTGGAATTCCGAGCTGATCAAAAAACGATTGTTTCATCGCCGCATCGTAATGCTGGCCGGTGTGCAGCAGACGCGCCACCGTGCTCTCACACTCGCGGAATGCCGCCATGATGGGGGCGATCTTCATAAAGTTGGGTCGGGCACCCACAATATTGAGGACTGTTTTGGTCATCGCATACCTTTATTGATCAATACTGACTCATCATCGCGCGTAGTATTCGTACGCCCCAACTCAAGTGTACCCGGTGTCGCACGGCGCACCACGGGACCGTCAGCGCCCGCATTGGCCTGGGTGATCACCCGAATGCGCGCGCCGAAATTCCGCAACACTTCCAGGCTGTTGTCGGTGGAGCCATCATCCACCACCAGAATTTCCGTGTGCGGGTAATCCTGAGCAAGCGCGCTGTCCAACG
>JANOOV010000485.1:0-1663 GCA_031421535.1 Gammaproteobacteria bacterium | reverse complement strand
GGCGCCGCCTGGATGGTGTCGTTCAAATTCATCGAACGCAGCATCGGACTGGTCAGCACCATCGTGCTCGCACGTCTGCTGGTGCCGGAAGACTTTGGTCTGGTTGCATTGGCGATGGCCGTCATCGCGGTGCTGGAGTTGCTGGGCGCATTCAGCTTTGATCTTGTGCTGATTCAAAAGCAACAGGCGGATCGCACTTACTACGACACCGCCTGGACGTTTAACGTCATCGTCGGCATCGCCGCCGCCGCCGGATTATTACTGCTGGCGCAACCGGTCGCCACTTTTTACAACGATGCGCGCCTCGAAATGATCATGTATTTGCTTGCGCTGTCGCCGCTCGTGGACGGCATGCAGAATATCGGCGTGGTCGCGTTCCGCAAAGACATGCAGTTCCACAAGGAATTCGCGTTTCTTCTGACCAAGAAACTGCTCGCGTTTGGCGTTACGCTGACGCTCGCCCTGTGGCTGCAAAACTACTGGGCGCTGATCTTCGGCGTGCTGACCGGGCGTCTGGCCAGCACCGCGTTGAGCTACTGGGCGCACCCGTTCCGCCCGCGTATCACACTGTCTAAACGCGCCGAGCTGTTGCACTTTTCATTTTGGTTGTTCCTGACCAACGTCGCGAACTTCGTAACCAATCGCGCGCCGGATTTCGTGGTGGGAAAAATCGCCGGTGCGCATTCCCTGGGTTTGTTCAGCATCGCGTATGAAGTCTCCAACATGCCCACCACCGAATTGGTGGCGCCGATCAACCGGGCGGTATTTCCGGGGTACGCAAAGCTGAGTAACGACGTTGCTGCGTTACGCACCGGTTATCTGGATGTGGTCGGCCTGATCGGAGTCTTCGCCATTCCGGTAGGATTAGGCATCGCCGCCACCGCCAGTGTTTTTGTGCCCCTGGTGTTGGGCGACAAGTGGCTCGATGCCATCGTCCTGATCGAGGTGCTGGCATTCTACGGCCTGTTCAATGCAGTGGAAGGCAACACCGGATCGGTTTATCTCGCCCAGGGCAAGCCGAAGATCAACGCATACCTGGTGTTTGCGCTCAATGTGATCCGCTTGCCCGCCGTCATTATTGGCGCCACGCTGGGCGGCGCCTTCGGTGCGGCCTGCGGCATACTGCTGGCGGCAGCAGTCATGGTTCCGGTCAATCTGACCATGGTCTTTCGTTGCCTGGAAATGGGCCCGCGCGGTTTTATTGGGGCAATGTGGCGGCCTCTGTTAGCTGGAACGATCATGTTCGGCACGGTGTTGCAGTTTAAAAACCTGCTCGGCCCCGCCGAGGGCATCGGCGCATTGCTCCTACACCTGTTAAGCCTGGTGACGTGCGGCGCGCTGGTTTACACCCTAAGCGTTTTGATATTTTGGATTCTGGCCGGGCGGCCGCAAGGCGCTGAAACCGCCGTGTTAAATAAACTGCGCGACCGTGTTGCGCGCTGGCAAAACACTTAAACCGCTGCGCAGGAGAAGGCTTTTGCGGAAATTGCGAAAAAAATTCACAGCGTTTGCACTGGTGGGCGTCATCGTCACGGCGATTCATTTCTGCGTGCTGATTCTGCTGGTGGAGGGCTTTACAGTTGCGCCCACACCCGCCACGGTGGTCGGCTCCCTGATCAGCGTGGCGGCGAGTTATTTCCTGAACTACAAATTAGCATTCAAC
>JANOOV010000484.1:0-16791 GCA_031421535.1 Gammaproteobacteria bacterium | reverse complement strand
GAACAATCCAGCGGGCAAGCCGATGACGGCATCGAGCCAACCCTTGTCGATGAAATGGCGGCGCGCTTCTTTTTCTTCGCCGCCGCGAAACAGCACGCCGTGCGGCATCACAGTGGCCATTTTGCCGTCGGCCTTGAGCACCGCGAGCATGTGCTGCACGAACATGAGGTCGGCCTTCTTGCCCTTCTCCGGCATCCACACCGCGAAGCGGCCTGGATACTCGATGTCTTTCTTGATGTAGTTCAGGCTGAAGGGCGGATTGGCGAGCACGCGGTCGTAGCGCTTGAGTTCGTTATCGTCGGCTTTGTGTTGCGGGCGGCGGATCGTGTCTTCCTGTCGGATGTCGGCATCGGAAATGTTATGCAACAGCATGTTCATTTTGCAGATGGACCAGATCGATCCCATGCTTTCCTGACCAAATAACGAGCGGTTCTTGGGATTGCCCCCGCACTCGCGAATATAGTCTGCCGTTTGAATCAGCATACCGCCGGAACCGCAGGTCGGATCGTAAACACTCATCCCTTCTTGCGGATCAACAATCTCCACCAAAGTACGAACGACTGTTCCTGGTGTATAAAACTCGCCTGCTTTCTTTCCGGCTGAGTCGGCGAAATCCTCAATGAGCGATTCGTACGCCGCACCGAGCAAATCCGGAAACTCGAAGTTCTCGTCGCGCAGCGGAATCTTCTCGAAGTTCTGCACAAAGTTGGCGAGCGTGTCGTCGTCGAGCGAACGCTGGCCGATCTTGCGATTGAAGTTGATGTGCTTGAGCACGTCTTGCAGCGCATCGACGTTGGCGTCTTCGAGCGCTTCGAGCGCCTTGTTGAGGCCGGTACCGACGTTGGTTTTGAGATGGCGCAGCTTGGACCAGTGCGCGTCTTCAGGAACAAAGAAGGTGTAAGAATCCCGGTGTGCGAGCTTTTCTGCCATGACGACATCCGCCATACCCCGGGCCTTCAAGTCTTTCGCCAGCGTCTCGCGCTCCTGATCGAACAGATCGCTCATGCGCTTCAGGAACAACATGCCGAAGATGTATTCCTTGTACTCCGAGGCATCCATGTTGCCGCGCAAATCGTCGCAGGCACGGAACAGCAAATTGGAAAGCTGGCTGAGGGTGAGCTTGGTCATCGAGTCGTCTTGAGAGTGACGCGGAAATGCGCGTTGCGCATTGTTACCGATGGGGGCAGTACGCGCCAGTTAAAGGGCGGCCCGATCAGCATCAAAATCAGTTGCGCCAAAACGCCGGAGACAGCAGCACCAGCAGCGCAAAAATTTCCAGACGGCCCAGCAGCATCGCGAAGATCAACACCCATTTGCCGAACAACGTGACCGGGGCGAACGTGGTTCCCAGGTCGTTTAATCCCACACCCATGTTGTTCAGGCTGGCGGAGACCGCCGACAATGCTGTCACGGCGTCCAGCCCAGTGGCCATCATTAACAAGGTCAGTACCACTGCGCTGAGGATATACAGCGAGAAAAATCCCCAAATGGCCTCTACCACGTGGCTGGGAAGGGCCTTGCCCGCTACTTTGATCGGGAAAACTCCGTGGGGATGAGCCAGCCTCAAAATCTCGCGCATCCCCTGCTTGTACAACAACATCACGCGCATGATCTTTAACCCGCCTACGGTCGAACCGGCACACCCGCCCATGAACGCAATCACCATCAGTAAAACCGGCAGGAACAGCGGCCACGAGGAATAGTCGGCGGTGACAAATCCGGTCGTGGTCAAAATTGAAATCACATTGAATGTGGCATAGCGCAATGCCTGTACATGGTCGGGATATTTTGCGGTCCACACCAACACGGCGGTGAACAGCAGGATCAGCCCGACGGCGATCATCAGAAATACCCGCAGCTCGTGATCTTGCAGATAGTGCCGCAGCGTGCGTCCGCGCCAAGCAAGGAAATGCAGGCTGAAATTGATGGCCCCCAGCAGCATAAACACACAGGCGATGCCCTCGATCAGCGGACTATCAAAAAATGTAAAGCTCGCGTCGTGGGTAGAGAAACCCGCCGTGGCGAGTATCGCGAAGCTGTGGCCGATGGCGTCGAACAGACTCATGCCCGCCACCCAGAACGCTAACGCACAAGCAATGCACAAGCCGACGTAGGTGTAAGAAAACGCGCGCGCGGTTTCGATGATGCGCGGCGTGAGCTTGCTGTCTTTCATCGGGCCAGGGGTTTCGGCGCGATACAGCGACATGCCGCCGACGCCCAGCATCGGCAGGATCGCCACTGCCAACACCACGACACCGATGCCGCCGATAAACGTAAGCTGCTGGCGATAATAAAGAATGGACTTGGGCAACTGGTCCAGCCCGCTGATGACGGTCGCCCCGGTGGTGGTGAAACCCGACACCGACTCGAACACCGCTTCGGTAAAGGACAGGTGCTCGAACATGAACGGGATGGCGCCGAACAGGCCCAGCACCGTCCAGAACATCACCACCACCACGAAACCATCGCGGGTGCGCAACTCGGTACGCTGGCGGCGCACCGGCAACCAGATCACTGAACCGAGCAGGGCCAGCCCGCTGAACGTCACCAGAAAATCCCACCACTCCGGCTCGCCATAAAACAGCGCCACCAGAAACGGCGGCAGCATGGTCACGCTGTGCAGCATCAACAGCAGACCGAGGATGCGCTGGATAACAAGCAGTTGCATGGTCGCTCAGCCTGGGTATGTCGGCATCATAGGAAAGTCACGCCCACCTGGAACAGGCGTTCGACTTCGGTAATGCGTTTCTTGTCGACCAGAAACAGGATGATGTGGTCCTCTGCCTGAATCACGGTGTCGTGATGAGCAATCACAACTTCGTCGCCGCGCACCAGGGCGCCGATGGTTGTGCCTGCGGGAAGTTTAATGTCTTGAATCGCGCGCCCGACCACCTTGGACGAACGCGCATCGCCGTGCGCCACCGCTTCAATCGCCTCGGCCGCACCCCGGCGCAGCGAATGTACCGCAGCGATATCGCCGCGCCGGATATGCGCCAGCAACGTGCCGATGGTGACTTGCTGCGGTGAAATGGCGATATCGACGATGCCACTTTCGACCAGATCGACATACGCGGCCCGATTGATCAGCGCCATGACCTTACGCGCGCCTAACCGCTTGGCCAGCATCGCGGCCAGAATATTCGCCTCGTCGTCGTTGGTGACAGCGCAAAACACGTCGGTGTTTTCAATGTTTTCTTCCAGCAGCAAATCACCGTCGGCAGCGTCGCCTTGCAGCACTACGGTCTTGTCGAGTTCCTTGGCGATGTGTTCGGTACGCAGCGCGTTATGGTCGATCAATTTGACCTGGTAGTCGCGCTCCAGGGTGCGTGCCAGCCGCACGCCGATGTTGCCGCCACCGGCAATGATGATGCGTTTGTAGGGTTTGTCGAGACGCCGCAGCTCACCCATGACGGCGCGGATGTTGTTTTTCGCCGCGACGAAGAACACTTCGTCGTCGGCTTCGATTTTGGTATTGCCTTCCGGGATGATCGGCTTGCCGCGCCGGAAAATTGCAGCCACACGGGTCTCGACATTGGGCATGTGTTTGCGCAGCGCACGCAAATCGTTGCCGACCAGCGGCCCGCCGTAATAGGCCTTCAAGCCGACCAGTTGCACCTTGCCGCCGGCGAAATCCAGCACCTGCAACGCACCGGGATGTTCGATCAGGCGCAAAATATAATCGGTGATCAACTGCTCGGGACTGATGATCATGTCCACCGGAAACGCGTCGGGCGTAAACAGTTGGGTATTGCGCAGGTAATCGACCGCACGCACGCGCGCGATCTTGGTCGGGGTATGAAACAGCGTGTAGGCGACCTGGCACGCGACCATGTTGATTTCGTCGCTGTTGGTGACGGCGATAATCATGTCGGCGTCGTCGGCGCCCGCGCGGGCCAGCACATCGGGATGCGACGCGTGGCCGTGCACGGTGCGCAAATCCAGCCGGTCTTGCAGCTCCTGTAATTTTTTCAGATCGGAGTCAATCACTGTGATGTCGTTGGCCTCGTGCGCAAGATTTGCCGCCACCGACGAGCCCACCTGCCCCGCGCCGAGAATAATGATTTTCATTCTTTAACTTTCTTTGTTTTCTTTGATTTGCTTGGTGTCGATGCCTAAGGCGCGAAATTTGCGATACAGATGTGTACGTTCCATGCCGGCCTGTTTCGCCACTAGGCCGACATTACCACTGGTGTGTTTCAAGTGATGTTCGAGATAACTTTTTTCAAAGCGTTCGCGCGCTTCGCGTAACGGCAGATCGAATCCGTCGTCGGCGGCGACTGCGGCCACGGCGACCTGCTCGGCAAGCGTCGCGCCCACCTCGTGAGTACCAATCTCGGGTGTGGTCCCCAGCATCAACAGACGGTGCACGAAGTTACGTAATTCAAGCACGTTTCCCGGCCACGGGTAATTGCGTAACCCGTTTTGCGCGGCGAGGCTGAATTTTCGATACGGCAACTGTTCATCGCTGACAAAGACATCGGTGAAATGATTGAGCAGGTCGGGAATATCTTCGACATGGTCACGCAGCGGCGGCACGTTAAACGCAATCTCACCGATGCGATAAAACAAGTCTGCGCGGAATTTTCCTGCGGTGACGGCTTCCCGCAAATTAACCCGCGTCGCGGCGATCAAGCGCACATCGACCTCAATGCGCCGCGCGCCGCCCGCACGCTTGTAGGAGCGCGTGGTACACACGTCGAGTAATTTCGCCTGACAGGCGAGATCGACGTCGGCGATATCGCTCAAAAATAAAATGCCGCCCTGTGCCTCCTCAAAATAACCGGCCTTGATGTCGCCCGCGCTTTCGCGGCCGAATAATAATTCTTCGCTGCGTGCGTTATTCAGGCTGGCGACGGTCGCAACGACAAAGGGTGCAGCTTTGCGCGGGCCGCATTGCTGTACGTAACGCGCCAGCGTCTCCTTGCCGCTGCCGGATTCGCCGCTGATCAACAGCCACGCATTGGACTCCGCCACGCGCCGCGCCTGATCGCGCAGACGTTGCATGACGACGCTGCGCCCCACCGGCTCAAGCTCGGTGCGCGTCGCTGCATAACGGGTCGGGTCTTTGCTTGAGCGCCCTTGCGCCAGGGCTTTTTGTACGGTCTGGAGTAACTTGCCCAACGACAGGGGTTTTTCGATGAAATCAAACGCGCCCAACCGGGTGGCCTCCACCGCCGACTCCACCGTGCCATGTCCTGACACCATCACCACCGGTGCCTTCAGACCGGCGGCGACCCATTCCTGCAGCAGGGAAATTCCGTCGATATCCGGCATCCAGATGTCCAATAACACCAGATCGGGCGTGCGTTCGCGCAGCAGGCTGCGTGCGGCGGCGCCGTCCTGGGCAACGCCGACCGCGTAACCTTCGTCCTCAAGGATATCTTTCACCAGCGAACGGATGTCCGGCTCGTCATCGACCACCATGATAAAAGGCTTCATCGGGTTACCTTGGTCATGCGCATTGTGAAACATCAAACCGCCACCTGCCGTTGTCCGGCATGGGTCAATTTTTGCGGAGTGAGTGTCGGCAAACGGATATAAAGCGCTGCGCCGCCTGCGCTGCGATTCGCCGCCCACACCACGCCGCCGTGCTCGTCGATAATTTTCTTGACGATGGCCAGGCCCAAGCCGGTGCCTTTGGGTTTGGTCGTGACATACGGCTCGAATAAATTCGCCATGAGTTCTTGCGGAATTCCCGGCCCGCTGTCCTCGACGCGCAGCTCCACACCCGGAACCGGCGCGTCATCAATCCAGTGTGTGCTGATCATGATACGCGCTTGCGGCAGATTTCTGGTGGCATCAATGGCGTTGCGCAACAAGTTGTTCAATACCTGACGCAAACGCATTGCATCCGCCTCGATCATATCGACGCGCGGGTCCAGCTCGACCACGAAGCGGGTCTCGTAGTCACCGACGCGATACAGGTCGAGCACTTCGTTGACCAGAGTATTCAAATTCAGCGGTGCAGGCTCCATGCGCGGCATGCGCGCGTATTCGGAAAACGCCTTCACCATTTGCTTGAGCACGCCGACTTGCTGAATGATCGTGTGCGTGGAGCGCTCCAGCACTTCGGCACCGGCGGCGTCCAGCGCACCCATGAGTTTATGGCGCATGCGTTCGGCGGAGAGCTGGATGGGCGTCAGCGGATTTTTGATTTCGTGCGCGATACGGCGCGCGACTTCGCGCCACGCCGCATCGCGTTCGGCTTGCAACAGCGCGGTGATGTCGTCAAACACCACCACAAATCCGCCGGGTGCCTGTAAATCGCTGTTCGGCAAGCGGCGGCCGCGACACAACAACATCTGTCGGCCGCCGGAGCCAAAAATGGTGACCTCCTCATGCCACTCTTCAACCGTACCCAGCAATTGAGCATTCAAGGTTTTGCTAAACAACTCCAGATGCGCAAACCTGGCGTGCAAATCATTCAGGTTGTGCTCAACCACGGCGTGCAGATCTGCGGCAAGAATCCCGGCTGCCGCTGCATTAAAGGTGCGTAAAGTCCGGTGCCGATCAAATGTCAAAACCCCGGACGATAAACTTCCCAGCACCGCCTTGAGATAGGCGCGTTCGCCTTCAGCTTCATTCTGGCTGCGGCGCGCCTCATCGCGCGCCAGGGCGATTTTTTCGGTCATGTCGTTGAACGATTCCACCAGCTCACCGAGTTCGTCGTGGGTCTGCGGCGTCAGGCGTTTATCGTAGTTGCCTTCGGCGACCGCACGCGTCCCCAACGTCAACACCCGGATCGGTTCCACCAGCCGCTGTGCCGATACAAACGCGGCCCACACCGCCGCCAGCACACTGAGCAGCAATACCAGCGATAACGTCAGCGTAAAGCTGAATTTAAGCGGGCCGCGCAAATACGCCAGCTCCTGGTACCGGGTGTAGGCATTTTGCACGGCGTCGGCGAGCTTGCTCATGCGTTCCGAAATCGGGAACAGCGCCTGCAAGATACGCGGTTCACTCGCGGCGCCTGAGCTTGGCACATTCAGCACGACGCGCACATGCAGGCCGCTGCCCGGAACCGGATCAAGGCCGACATACGCATGCCCGGCGCGCACCTGCATGAGTATGGATTCTTCAAGCCGTTCGGGAAGAAATTTTCCGGCTTCGGTATTGGCGGTTGCCAGCACGCGACCGGAGCGGGTGAAGACACTTAATTCAGTTGCGCCGCTTTCGGTACGCAAATCCCCCAGGCGCACCGCCAACGTGGTACTGCGGGTATCGGCCAAACTGCGTGCGAATTTCTCGGCGTATTTGCTCAGCTCGCGCATACGCACATCCAGCGCGCCGCGACTGAGCTCCAGGGACGAACTGAGCGCCTGTTCGACGCGCACGTCGAACCAGCTGTCGATGCCGTGATTGATAAACCGGTAGGAAACGTAATAGACCACCGACACCGGCAAAATTGACAACACCACGAACATCGCCACCAGCCGCACGGTCAGACGCGAGCCGGTGATACCGCGACGGTATTGGCCGAACACGCGCTGGATATTGACGCCGATGAGCACCAGTAGCGCGACTACAATCACCAGATTGATCACGAACAAGGTTGAATACAGGCGTGTGAAATGCTCGGCGTCTTCGATCGAATCGGACAATAACAACAGCGCGCCGACCACCAGCACCAGCAACAAGGCCACCGGCAAAATACCGAAGCGCAGTTGTCTGAATGCAGCGACGCGACGTTTCATTACCGATCCTTACAACGGAAAGTTGTACCACTCACTTTGCAGGCGCCACTGCGGCAACACGTAAGCGTAATAGCGCAGCGGCACCGGCAGGCTGTCGAAGTTGATGCCGAAACGTACCCGTGCGATATATTGCTCGGCCGCTGCCAGCAGGCTCTTGTCAAGAATTGGCAAATCGGTGATGGCGCCAAGGCTTGCCATCGCATCGTCCAGGGTGGAAAAATGTTCCTGCGCGGCGCTGTTGAGGTTGGTGACCAGGTAACGTTGCGACAGCGCGTGATACTGAACGCGATATTGCTGGCGCAACGTCGCGACGGTTTCAGACCACAGGTAATAGGCGTCAGGACGCAACACTTCGATATCCAGTTGCAGAGTCACCGCAATGCCGTTTTTCAAGGCTTTCTCGACATCGGGGGACAGCTGGAATTGCACATTTGCGGTCAACCGGTAAACGTTGTTCTGCAGCTCGCTTTTGGCGTTGAGCACGAAGAACCCGGCTGCCTGCGTCACGCCACACAGCAGCGACGCACACAGCAGCGCAAGCAGCAGGGAAGCGCGGCGCAGGCGGTGGTCAGCGTTGCTGTTTGCGCAGAGTCGCATAATAAAACCCATCCATATCGTTCTCACCGGGCAGGATTTGACATCCGACCGTACACGCATGGCCCCAGCCTGTCGTAAGCGGAATTTCCTGTGCATCGGCATGCGTAGCCAGGAAATTTTGTATCTGTGATTCGTTTTCGGCGCGCAGCACCGAGCAGGTCGCGTACAGCAAGCTGCCGCCGTCACGCAGCAGCGGCCACAACGCATTGAGCAGGCGCGCCTGCTGTTCAATCAGCCCCGCGACATCGCTCTCGCGGCGTAACGCCTTGATGTCCGGATGGCGGCGGATCACGCCGGTCGCGGTGCACGGCGCATCCAGCAAAATACGATCAAACGTACGCCCGTCCCACCACGCCGCCGGTGCTGTTGCATCCGCCACCACACACTGCGCCTGCAAGCCCAGCCGTTGTAAATTTTCGGTCACCCGCCGCAGGCGCTGCGCATCACGGTCCAGCGCGACCAACTCACCCAACGCCGGCTGGCGTTCCAGAATGTGCGCGGATTTCCCGCCGGGCGCCGCGCACGCATCCAGCACCCGCTCGCCCGGTTGTGCATCCAGCAACTGTGCCGCAAGTTGTGCGGCGGCATCCTGCACCGACACCCAACCGCGCGTGAATTCGGGCAAATGTAACACATCGGTCGGCGTGTCCAGCGTCAACGCCTGCGCGGCAAAATTGCTGGCGCGTGCGCGCAGGGATTGCTGTTCCAGTTGCGCGGCATAGGCGCCGCGTTCGACCTGACGTTGGTTCACGCGCAGCGTCATCGGCGGGCGCGCATTGTTGGCCTGTGCAATCGCCTGCCAGTGCTGCGGCCAGTCGCGCTTGAACGCCGCAAGCAACCAGTCGGGATGCGCGTGTGCAGCGCCGGGCTTGACACAAGCGCGCGCCAACAATCCCGCGTCCCGCTGGTAGCCGCGCAATACCGCGTTGACCAACCCTTTTGCCCAGGACTTGCCCAGCTCGTCAACGGCCGACACGCTCAACGACACCGCCGCGTGCGGCGCTACCCGCAGATGCATGAGCTGATACAGACCCACCAGCAACAGCGCGAACACATCGCCGTCTTTGCGCTTGAACGGCTTGCGCAACAGCAATTGCGCCACCGCGTCGAGTTGCGGATACCAGCGCAAGGTGCCGTAACTTAACTCTTGCAGCAGCGCACGCTCGGAAACATCACCCAGGCGCTCGGCGGCGTCCGGCAAGGTGTCGGCAAGTGAGCGGCCTTCGCTCAGGGCTTGAAAAACAATGGTCGCGGCGAGCGCTCGGGCATGCATGGTTTGTGTAATTTTTAAGAGCCTGTTCAAGATTTCACTGGGGGGATGCAGTGCAAGGCAAAATCGAAATTAAAAACGGAGCATACACGCAGTATGTGAGTATTTTAATTTCGATTTTAACGCCGCAATGCGCCCTCCAGGGAGATCTTGAACAGGCTCTAAGAGAAACGAAAGCCCGCAACGATGACACGGTGTGCGTGGAGAAAGTCGGCTGCACCGACGGGTTTTCCGCCCGGCAACTGGACTTTCAGTAAACGTAAACAACCGGCACCCGTGGCCACGTCGATGCCGTGCTGGTCGGCGTTCACCACCACGCCGGGCGCGCCGCCGCCGGGAATCGCGTGCGCGCTCCACACCCGCAGCGGGTCCGTGCCCAGCTCGGCAAACGCCACCGGCCAGGGATTAAACGCGCGCACCTGCCGTTCCAGTTCCTGGGCGGAGCGCGTCCAGTCGATGCGTGCTTCCTGTTTGGTGATTTTTGCCGCGTAACACGCCTGCGCAGAATCTTGATCTTGCCCGGCGCTACTATCTGCGGAAAGTTGCTCCAGGGTGTCCAGCACGGCGCGCGCGCCTAGGCGCGCAAGTTGATCGTGCAGCGATTGCGAGGTGTCGTCCGCACGGATGGGACACCGCACCACCGTGAGCATCGCACCGGTGTCAAGACCCGCGTCCATGCGCATGATGGTGACGCCGGTTTCAGTATCCCCGGCGAGAATGGCGCGTTGAATCGGCGCCGCGCCGCGCCAACGCGGCAGCAGCGAGGCATGAATGTTCAAACATCCCAGGCGCGGAATATCCAGCACTGCTTGCGGCAGAATCAGCCCATAGGCCACCACCACCAGTACATCAGGTTGCAGCGCGGCGAGCATGCGCTGTTGTCCGCCATCTTTAAGCGTCGCAGGCTGATGAACGGGGAGACCGTGTTCCAGGGCCAATGCCTTCACCGGACTCGCAGTGAGTTTGCGCCCACGCCCGGCAGGCCGGTCCGGTTGGGTGTACACCGCCAGTACCCGATGCGCCGAATCAAGCAGACTACGCAACGCGACGGCGGCAAACTCCGGAGTGCCTGCAAAGACGATATTCAGGCTGTCACCCACAATTCAATCACAGGGTTTTCCGCCGCAGTTTTTCCATTTTTTTGCGGATGCGCCCGCGCTTGACTTCAGACAGGTAATCGACAAACAGCTTGCCGTCCAGATGATCAATCTCATGCTGGACGCACACCGCCAGCAAGTCGTCGATCTTGAGCGTGAACGGCTTGCCGTCGCGATCCAGTGCTTCCAGATGTATCCAGCGCGAGCGGTGCACCATGTCGTAGATGCCCGGCACCGACAGGCAGCCTTCCTCGGTTTCTTCGTCGCCCTCACGGGCAATAATTTTGGGGTTGATAAAGCAATACGGTTCGGTCTTGTCGTTGCTCAAGTCGATCACAATGACACGTTTGGCCACATTCACCTGTGTTGCCGCCAGACCGATGCCGGGCGCTTCGTACATGGTTTCAAACATGTCATCAACCAAACGACGCACGTCGTCGTCAACCTGCGTAACCGGCTGCGCCGGATTCCGCAAACGGGGGTCGGGGTAATGCAGAACTTGCAAGATGGCCATGGTGCGCCGCAATTTTACAAACGTGGTTCGGTGAACTAGTGTGTGATTATAAGTGATGAACGAGCAGACGTCAGCGTTCGCGTACTCATGCGTACCGGCAAACAGTCGATATATCGTTCGTTACCAAAACACTTTTACACATCATCCAAACCGAATCACGTCATTCGTACACGTTTTTGATTGAGAGGTACGCAATGTTATTCAACAAATCACTCGCGTCATTGTTGTTGGTGCTGGCTGCATCCATGGCGTCGGCCGCCGATGCCCCCACCCGCCCCGCCGCTGCGCGGGGAACGGATGAAATCGTATTGAACGCCAATTATCCCGCCAAATATGTGGTGCGCACCGGCGACACCCTGTGGGATATCGCATCGCGCTTTTTGCGCGATCCATGGCGCTGGCCCGACGTGTGGGACTTCGAAAACAAAGTCGAAAACCCGCAATTTATTTATCCGGGCGATGTGGTGGTGCTGGTTAAAACCAAGGGCAAGCCGATGCTGAAGGTACAGCGCAGCGAAGCAAAAATCGCCACCACACGCCTGACGCCCACGGTCCGCGCCACCCCGTTGGACCGGGCGATCCCAACGCTGCCCATCGACGCCATCAAACAGTTCGTATCGCAGCCGCGCCTGTTGGCCGAGCGCGAATTGCAAAACTCAGGTTACGTGGTTGCCAGTGCCGGTGATCATTTGGTCGGCGGCACCGGCGATCACATTTATGCGCGCGGTTTGACTGCCGGAAAAAACACCAGCTTCGGCATCTACCGTACCGGTAAAATCTACCAAAATACCGACGGCAAAGCGGATGAAGTTCTTGGCTACGAAGCAATCTATGTCGGTTCGGCGCAGGTCAAGACATTTGGTGATCCGTCCACGCTGCAAATCACCAACGCAACGCGCGAAACGCTGATCGGCGACCGCTTGTTGCCGATGTCCCGCCAGGACAACGATACGCAGTGGTTGCCGCGCGCGCCGGAAACACCGGTCGAGGGCCGTATCATCCACGTGGTCGACGCCGTGGCGCGCGTCGGGCAATTTCAAACCGTGGTGCTGAATCTGGGCGAGCTTGACGGCCTGCAACGCGGCCACGTGCTCGCCGTCTATCGCGCCGGCACCGATGCCCGCGACGTCGTCAGCAGCGACGCTCGCGATTCCGTCCAACTCCCCGACACCCGCGCCGGCCTTGCGATGGTGTTTCGTACCTTTGACCGCGTGAGTTACGCCCTCATCATGAAAGCCGAACAAGACATCCGGCTGCACGACGCCGTGCGTAAACCCTAGATGCCGTTCCGCTCCTCATTTTTTACCTGATCCCATAACGTGTCCTGCTGCGGCAAGGTCAATTCTTTAATGTCACGCCCCTGCTCTTTGGCGAGCGCTTCCATGCGCCGGAAGCGCCGCTCGAATTTTACGTTGGCGTGACGCAAGGCGGACTCGGGATCGACACCGCTGTGGCGCGCCAGGATGGTGGTGACAAACAGCAAGTCGCCGATCTCGTCGGTGATGCGCTCGTGCGATGCGTCGTTTTCGATCTCAACCCGCAGCTCGGCAACTTCCTCATCCAGTTTTTGCAGCACATCGACTGCACGTTTCCAGTCAAAGCCGATGCGCGACGCCCGTTTGTGCAACTTCATTGCGCGCGTCATCGCCGGAAGAGCGCGTGGAATGTCGTCCAGAAAACCTAGCGCGACCAGCGGGGTTTTTTCGGCACGCTCCCGGGCTTTATGCTGCTCCCAGGCCTGCGCCTGTTCTTGCGCTGATCCAACTTTGGCGGCGGCAAACACATGCGGATGGCGGCGAAGCATTTTTTCGACGATGCTTGCCACCACATCGTTAAAGTCAAAACTCCCTGCCTCTTTTGCCATCTGCGCGTAGAACACCACCTGAAATAACAAATCGCCCAGTTCCGCCGTCAACTCACTCATATCACCACGCTCAATCGCATCGGCGACTTCGTAGGCTTCTTCGATGGTGTACGGCACGATACTGGCGAAGGTCTGTTCGCGATCCCACGGGCAACCGCGTTGTGGGTCGCGCAAGCGCGCCATGATGGCCAGCAATTCGTCTATGTTGCTCATGGATTTCCCGCAGCTACGCGCGCTTGGCGCTGATGACGCTCGGCAATTGACCAATCTGCGACAACAACCGGCTCAACTGCGAAATATCCTTCATTTGCAGTGTGAACGTGATGTACGCGGTGTTGGCCTGGGTATCGGATACCGAATGCGTACCGGTAACATTGATGCGTTCGTTGGCCAACATCACGGTAATGTCACGCAGCAACCCCTGTCGATCCGAGGCGACGATGCTGACATCCACCGGATAGGTCGTCTCGGACGCCGCGCCCCAGGTCACGTTGGTCACCCGCTCCGGCGAATCAACGCGGTAGTGCGCGAGCTCGACACAATCGCGGCGATGCACGGTCACGCCGCGTCCGCGCGTGATGTAACCCATCACGTCATCGCCTGGCACCGGCTTGCAGCACTTGGCGAAATGCGTGAGCATGTTGCCTTCGCCTTCGATGTAAATATCCGACTTCGATTTATCGCTACGCGGCGGCGCGACAATGCGCGGCGCCACCTCCGCCACCGGAGCGCTTTGCTGCAACGCATGTGCAAGCTGCGAGGCTTTGACCTCGCCGCGCCCGACGGCGGCAAATAATTTATCCGGCTTGCCGTAATTGAAACGTTGCGCCAGACGCTCGAAATTCACCTCGACCATGCCGACCCGATGCAGTTCTTTCTCCAATTGCGTGCGGCCCTGAGCCACGTCATCGGCGTAATTTTGCTGCTTGAACCACTGCGCCACCTTCTCGCGTGCCTTGGCGCTTTTGAGATAACCCAGATTGGGAGTCAGCCAATCACGACTTGGCCCCCCCTGCTTGATTGTGAGTATTTCCACTACATCGCCATTGTGCAGCGGTGCGGTGAGCGGAATGATTTTGTCCGCGACTTTCGCACCCCGACAGCGGTGACCCACATCGCTATGAATGTGGTAGGCGAAATCCAACGGCGTTGCGCCGACCGGCAGGTCGATAATTTTTCCTTTGGGCGTGAACACGTAAATACGCTCGCCCGCTGCATCGCCGTGGGATTCTGTTGCGATTGCGGGGCCGGCCACCACGCTATCGCGCCAATCCAGCAACTGCCGCAACCAGGTGAGCTTGCGCTCCAGCGTCAAGTCAACTCCCGCGCCCTCTTTGTAACGCCAGTGTGCCGCGACGCCGAGCTCGGCATGCTGGTCCATATCCGACGAGCGTATCTGCACTTCGACGACGCGCTCCTCAGGCCCCAGCACCGCTGTGTGCAACGACTGGTAAGCATTCTCTTTGGGCGCGGCGATGTAGTCGTCGAATTCCGCACGCAGGTAATTCCAGCGGCTGTGCACCACGCTCAATACCGCGTAGCAATCTGCCACGGTTCGGGTGATCACACGCACCGCACGAATGTCGAAAATCTCCTGGAAGCCGAGATTTTTGCGCTGCATTTTTTTCCAGATACTGTAGATGTGCTTGGGACGGCCTTTGACTTCGGCATCAATTCCCGCCTCGCGCAACGCGGTTTGCAACGCCGTGATAAAGCTTCCGATGTAATGCTCGCGATCCACGCGCCGCTCTTCCAGCAAGTGCGCGATTTCCTTGTAACGCACCGGCTCCAGAGTACGCAGCGCCAGATCTTCGATCTCCCATTTGATCTGCCAGATACCGAGGCGGTTGGCCAGCGGCGCGTATAAATCCAGCGCCTCGCGTGCGATGCTTTGTTGTTCCGGCAAGGTCTTCGTTTTCGCCGCGCGCAGATGCGCCACGCACCACGCCAGCGTCACGATCACCACGCGCACGTCGCTGGCCATCGCGAACACCATGCGTCGCAGGGCTTCCCATTGGTTTTGGTCAGCGATGAGTTCGCCCTGGCGCTGGCGCAGGTCATGGATGACCCGCATGCGTTGCACACCCTCCAGGAGTTCAGCGACCGACGGATTGAGTTGTGTACGAATTTGCTCGACTGTTACCCGCGCGTTTTCAAAATCGCGCAGCAGCAACGCCGCCGCCAGCGTTTCGGAATCGAATCCCACATCCGCAAGCAGCTCCGCTGCGACAAATGCATTGGCGTCGTCCTCACCACCGGCAATAGTCAAATCCTGACGCCGCTGCGCAAACAACGCCACCGCCGCCTCAAGCAATGGGCGCTGTTGCACAGCGAGCCGCGCCATCAATGAGCGCGCCCATCCCGCAAGATCATTTTGCGGAACAGGCGCGGATGCAAGTTTGTCTTTGTGGGCCACCATGCGCTGATTAGAACGCAGGTGGGCGCTGAAATAAACCGGAACACTGCCATCTATACTACAAATGGGATCTCATTCTTTTGTCATTCAGTGTCGGAGATGCGCAATGTATTTTAAATTTTTAAAAAATCCGGTCGCAAGCATCGTTTGTCTATGCGGCGTACTGCATGGCCCGTGGGCTTATGCCGAGAATTTGGTAAAAATACGCCTGGATTTGCGTGAAGCCCGCCTGGGCACAGCGGTCGTTGGCATGTCTTTCCACCACACCGGGTCCATCCAGTCCCTGCTTAAGCCGGGTAAAAACGGCGAGTTTTCTTATGCCGATTTCAAGGCATCGCAAAACGGCAACGAGATCGGGATGGTGGAAAGCAAAGACAGCATTCGTTTCGCGACGCCGCTGCAAGGTGAATTCACGCTGAGCTACTCGGTTACCGCAGGCGGCAAGGGCCGACATGGCCGACAAGGGTTTATTGGCGAGCAATTCGTCAGCAGTGACGGGCGTTTGTTTTTAATTCCGGAAAATAGCGCCAGCGTTGAGCGCATCGAGCTGAGCGTTCAGTTGCCAAAAACATGGACTGCGGTGGTCCCGTTTTCCCGCAGCGGCGGCGCGTTTACCATCCGCTCGGGTCAAATGAAGGCCATGGATCAGTTACGGCAAGCCGGTTATGCATTCGGTCATTTCAACAGCCATCTCAAACAGACGCAGGGTACGGCGCTGGCCATCCACACCAGCGCGGATTGGCCGCCGGATTACCAGGATGATTTAGTGGAGAAAACCACGCGTTTATTTGCTTATTTGCAGGACCGCTATGCATTTCAACCGGAGCATTATCATGTCACCTGGACACCGCAAGCCCCCGACGCAAGCCAGGTTTATGGCACCTCCTGGGCTTACGGAGTGCAGTATGAAATGCCCGAGCAGAAACTACGCAATTGGGAATTTTTAGTACATCGCATCGCCCATGGGGTCAACAAATATCATCCCACCGGCATGCTGATCGCCGCTAAAGAAGACGAGTGGTTCAATGAAGGCTGGGCATCGTATCTGGAAATCGAGGCAACGGCAGCCACCGGTCTTACCAAGGACAGGCGGCGCTGGAACGATCTCTATGAGCGCTATGTCAATACGTTGCACCGCTCCCCCGAATACGACTTGCCCTTGGCGCAAGAAAGCTTAAGCACCGGCGCGGCCACTGAATATTTACATTACATCAAAGCGCCTTTGGTCGTGAAGATGCTGGAGTTTTACCTGCAATCGACAGGTGGCGTCAAACTTGACGACGCGCTGAGGCACATCAGCAAAAATTACGGAAAAATGCAGGGGGCGGTTCCATTACGT
>JANOOV010000483.1:0-1939 GCA_031421535.1 Gammaproteobacteria bacterium | reverse complement strand
GCGGAGCACGCCTCGCTGTGCGCATGGCGTCGTTGCAACACGTCGGGATAGCTCGCTATTCCTCACTCGTTGCGCCTCGCCCTGCACCCAGCGTGTCGCACTCCGCAAGCCGTTCAACTGCCGTTTCTAGGGTAACCCTGCGCATGTTCCCGGCGCGCGGCGAGTACCGGTTTGCGTGGCAGGAGGGCAATCGTTTTACGCTGCTGATCGACGGCACGCAATTTTTCCCCGCGATGCTCGCCGCCATTCACACCGCTGCCCATTGTGTCGCGCTGGAAATGTATTTGTTCGAGTCCGGCACGATTGCGACGCGCATCATCGATGCGTTAAGCGCCGCCGCGCAACGCGGCGTCGTCGTCAACCTGTTGCTGGATCATTACGGCTCGCTGGCGCTGAGTGACGATGACCGCGCGCGCTTGCGCGGCAGCGGCGTCCAGCTGCATTTCTATAACACCCTCACCGTGGCGCGCTGGCGGCGCAGCTTTTACCGCGATCACCGCAAACTATTGATTGTTGATGGCGGCGTCGCGTTCGTCGGCGGCGCGGGCATTACCGACGAGTTTATTGCCGCGAACGCGCACCCGGGCTGGCGCGAGACCCTGGTGGAAGTGCGCGGCCCGGTGGTGCGCGATTGGTGCATATTGTTCGCCGAAGGTTGGCAACGCAGTGCCGGAAAAGTGTTGAGTGTCGCCACTGCGTCGGCACCCGGTGTCGGTACGCAACGCGGGCGGGTGGTGAGCAATCAGGCGCGCGGCCCGTGGGAAATTCATCGCTCGCTTCTCAATCGCATGCGTAGTGCACAGCGGCAGGCGTGGTTGGCGACTGCGTATTTTGTGCCGTCCTGGAAGCTGCGCCGCGCCCTGCGGTTCGCGGCGCGCAGCGGTGCCGACGTGCGCTTGCTGTTGCCCGGCCCGCTCTCCGATCACCCCGGCGTGCGCCACGCCGGACGTCGCCATTACGGCGGATTGTTGCGGCACGGCGTGCGGATCTACGAATTCCAGCCGCGCTTCATGCATCAGAAAATCCTGCTGTGCGATGCCTGGACCAGCATCGGCTCGAGCAATGTTGACCGCTGGGGGCAGCGCTGGAATCTGGAGGCGAATCAGGAAATCGACGACGCTGGTTTTGCGCGCGAGGTGGCCGCAATGCTGACGGCGGATTTTGCACAGGCGCAGGAGATTACCTATGCCGACTGGTGCAACCGGTCCTGGTCACGACGTTTTCTGGAGAAGTTCTGGGGCCGCGTCGATGCCTTGTTGCAGCGTTTAGAACGCTGAGTATTTTCAGTGCAGCGTATGCGGTCGCACCAGCGTGAACACCGGAATCGGCGCGTCGAAATGTTTGCCGTCGTCGGCAACCATCTGGTAGCTGCCCTGCATGCTGCCCAGCGGGGTTTCGATAATGGCGCCGCTGGTGTATTGAAAACCCTGGCCGGGTTTTAAATACGGCTGGTGCCCGACCACGCCTTCACCGACAACCTCTTGCACCTTGCCGTTGGCGTCGGTGATCACCCAATGGCGGGTCAGCAATTTTGCCGCGACCGTGCCGGTGTTCTGAATCGTGACCGTGTAGGAAAACACAAACCGGTTGGCGTCCGGCTCCGACTGCTCGTCGATGTAATTGGGCTGCACTTGAACGTGAATTTCGTGGGGTGGTTTTTCCGTCATGACTGCGAAGCACCGGAAGTGAGTTATCAAGGAGCGCAGATTGTACTGCATTTTTGCCGCTGATTCCCACACGTCCGATTTGGTCCGGTAAGGAGCCGTACTCCTTCCCCCTGCAAGGGGTAAGGAGCACGGCTCCTTACCGGACCAAATCGGGCGTGTGGGAATCAACGGCAAAAATGCAGTACAATCTGCGCTCCTTGATAACTCACTTCCGGTGCTTTGCAGTCATGACGGAAAAACCACCCCACGAAATTCACGTTCAAGTGCAGCCC
>JANOOV010000482.1:0-3099 GCA_031421535.1 Gammaproteobacteria bacterium | reverse complement strand
TGCATCGCCATTAGTGATAATCCTCATAATCCAAAACGTAAGCATGCCCGTCTTTGAATTCGAATGTTAAGCGCCAGTTTCCATTGACCCACACAGACCACCGACCGCGTTCCAATCCTTCCAGAGGGTGTAATCGGAATCCTGGAACGTTCATGTCCTCAATAGACAGAGACGTATCCAAAGCTGCCAAAAGCATTCGCAGCCGCTTCGAGTGATGCGGCTGAATGCCTGCCGCGTTTCCTGCCTCAAAAAATTTCCTTAGCCCCTTGTGCCGAAACGATTGAATCATGTACTTAAATATAGTGCGTTGCGCATCACGCAACAAGGCCTAGTGTTCACCCAGGGCAATCGCGCTATGTAGCGGCGTTGCCGAACAGAAGCGCGGAACGGTATTCATCGCTGAACGCGGCGCGCATCTTACGCCGCCGCAAGCTGCGCTGGGTGTCGGGATCGTTGCGCAGTAAGTTGAGTGCCATGCGCCGGATCACGGCCAGGTTCGCCGCCGAATGATCCTTGCGGCTGCGGTTGGCGTCTTCGCCGAACTGCACGTCCAGCACCCAGTGCTGTGAGTTTTCGATGCTCCAGTGGTCGCGCACGGTTCGGGCAAATCGCTGAAGGTCGGCGAAGGAGCACAGGAAGTAGCGGCGCTCGATGCTGGTTTTGCCCTTTATTTCACGCGTGGATTCCACCACGCCCAGTGCTTTCAAGCCGGTCCACTGGGACTGCGCATCGAGCCAAGCGAGATTCGTACTGAGCGCGTAACGCCGCGTCTCGATCCGGCCGTGGTCCTTATCAACGGTCACGTGGACCGGCAACCGGTTTCGATCCAGTTCACTGTCCAGCCACAACGTCACGTCCTGGCACAGTTGCGGGGGGTTGTCTTTCAGCGCCAGCACATAGTCCGCGCCCTGGTTCACGATCTGGCGTGCAATGTTCTTCTGGCATCCCATCGCGTCGCTACTGACCACCGCGCCGGTCAGGTTTAGGCAGTCCAGCAGCGCAGGCATTGCCGTGATCTCGTTGCTTTTGTCCGCCACTGCTTCTTGCGCCAACACAAAGCGCGCTCCGGTCGCGAAAGCGCTCATCACGTGCACCGCGCCCGCCTCGCCGTCGCGACTACCGCGCAGCGTCTTGCCGTCCAACGCCACCTGCTCTCCTGCCAAGTGGGGCAATGCCGTGCGCACCCACGCCGCAAACGCCTTCGAAAACGCTTTACGGTTGATGCGTCCCAGCACATCGCTCAGCGTGTCGTGCGACGGGATGCCGCCCGGCAGCTCCAGAAATCCCCGCAGCCACGCTTCTTTCTCGTAGGCGAAATCCTCCATCCCCACCCAATCCTTGATGTCGCTGAGTACCGCACACAGGACAATCATGACGATGTCCTCCAGCTTGTGCAGCTTATTGCGCGTCTCACGGCGCGGGTCTTCTATTTCAGCAAAATACGGGCGCGGATCGGGCAGTCGCTTCATTCAGCAGGTTCCTCATGTTGGGTTCACCTGCAAAACTGTAGTCAACTCATAGCGCGATTGCCCTGCTTGTCCAGTGGAGTATGAGTCTGAGTGAGGGTCGTGATTCCAACGGGGTATGAGTCTGAGCGGGCCGCTGTGATCGATCATGATGCGAGGCATGGTGATCGATATGAACGACAAACAGTTAAATACATTGGCTCGGCTGCAGGCCTTCCTGGACGGAACCGTAGCGATCGATTTTTCGGTAGCCGCCGAAGAACGCTACGACTTCATTTCCCGCACGGTGCGACGCTTTGGTTATGTTGGTCTGAAGCGATCCGACAAGGGTCTCGTGCTGCGCTTCCTCCAGCGGGTCAGTGGGTATTCGCGCCAACAGATCACCCGCTTGGTTAAACGCGGCGGTGAACGACGTCCGCTCACCAAGCGTTACCGCGCCTCACGCACCTGTTTTGCATGCACCTATACGCGCGCCGATGTGCTGCTGCTCGCCCATACCGATACCTTGCACGGCACGCTGTCGGGCTTGGCCACCAAGAAGCTCATGGAACGTGCGTGCCACGTCTTTGGCGATACGCGCTACGTGCGGCTGGCCAGCATCTCGGTTGCGCACCTGTACACCCTGCGTAAGCGCACCGGCTATCTTCTAAAACGTCAGGTTTGGACCAAGACCCGGCCGGTGACGATTCCCATCGGCGAACGGCGCGCGCCAGCCCCCCACAACCAGCCCGGCTACCTCCGTGTGGACAGCGTGCATCAAGGCGATCAGGACGGCGTCAAAGGGGTCTATCACATCAATACCGTGGACTGCGTGACCCAGTACGAAGGCGTGGCAACCTGCGAGCGCATCAGCGAGGCATTCCTCATCCCTGTGCTCGAAGCATTGTTACAAAGCTTCCCCTTCGTCATCACGGGGTTTCATTCCGACAATGGCTCGGAATACATCAACCGCCACGTCGCAGAATTACTCAACAAGTTGCTCATCGAAGAGCAGACCAAATCGCGCTCCCGGCACAGCAATGACAACGCGCAGGCCGAGTCAAAGAACGCCGCCATCGTACGTAAGCACTTGGGCTACAGCCACATCCCGCAACGCTTCGCGACTCTGGTCAATGCGTTCTGCCGCGATCATCTCAACCCTTACATCAACTTCCATCGACCCTGCCTGTTCGCCGAAATCCTCACCGACGCCAAGGGCCGACAGCGCAAGCGCTACCCCTACAAGCTGATGATGACTCCCTACGAGAAACTCAAATCACTGCACTTGGCTGAGCAATCCCTTAAACCAGGAATCACTTTCCAACAACTCGATGCTCAAGCTACTGTAATGAGTGATAATGACGCCGCACAGCGCCTGAACGATGCACGTGCAATACTCTTCAAAACCATTTTCAACCGATCGAAAACAGCGGCCTGAAGACGCTCAAAAACCACCTCGCTCAGACTCATACCTCGATTGGAATGTACTACCGCTTTGCAGGTTTTCGTGCGAGGCGGCGCGCTCATCTATTCTGGTTTAGTTCAGGCTCCGATGGTTTTCAAGCGGCCATCAGCGTTCGTGCGTTTATGAAACGGCGCCCGGTTGTTTGTCGTAGTTGGAGGTAGGGCCTAAGCCCAGTCTTGCGTGCGGACC
>JANOOV010000481.1:0-5258 GCA_031421535.1 Gammaproteobacteria bacterium | reverse complement strand
GTTGACCCACTGCATTGATCACTTCATAATCCCGCACCTTGCAAAGCGCCCGTAGCTCAGTTGGGTGAGTGGCGGGCTTAGGAGCCGCGAACGCGAGTCAGGAATGGCGAGCTGGGCAGTGGCACCAGGGACGGGTCGAAGCAATAACGTTTAAAATACATGCGCCCGTAGCTCAGTTGGATAGAGTACCAGGCTACGAACTTGGTGGTCGGGAGTTCGAATCTCTCCGGGCGCACCAAACAAGAAAAGAAGGGGTCGTCGAATTTGGCGACCCCTTTTTATTTTCCGGCACGACCTGAATTCTCGACATTATAATCATCGCGCGATCATCAGTGGACGCGCTTTATCTGCTTTGCCACACTGTGCACCCAACATAATCGCAGGGGAAATCCGTTGACCGTCAAAGCCGCGTGGCGAAATTTCAGTATCGCTTCAGTCCTGTTGCTCGCCGGATGTGCGAGCAAAGAATCCCAGGTTGCACAGTTTGTCGCGCGGGGTGCGCAGCACTTTGCCGCCGGTGAATACACGCAGGCGCGTTTTGAATACGCCAACGCCCTGCAGCTCGATCCGACCGATGCGGATGCGAATTTTCACATGGCGCAGGCTGCCGAAAAATTGCAGGGTCCGCGTGCCGCGCTGGCGCTGTATTCACGCGTCACAAAAACAAGCCCGCAGTATGCGTCCGCGCAGGTGCAGTCGGCGCGCGCGTTGCTGGCCATCGACGCCGTGGATCAAGCCCTGGCGACGGCGGGCCAGGTCTTGGTTAATGATCCAAATAATGCGGGTGCGCTGCTGGTGCGCGCCGATGTGTTTGCGCGGCGCGGGGATGAGGTGCGCGCCGACCAGGATGCACGTGCCGCGTTGCGTGCCGACGCTGATCAGATGGACGCGGTGTTGTTTCTTGCCGATCTGGCGGTGCGCGGCGGTCACGCGCAAGAGGCCGTCGCGCAGTTGCAGCAGGCATTGCTGCGTCGTCCGCAGCACCCAATCTTGCAAGCCGCGCTGGCCGACATTCTCGCGCAACAAGGTGATACGCCACAGGCATTGCAGTTATTGCAAGACAGTGTGCGTGCACAGCCGCAGGAGTTGACGCATCGTGTGCGTATCGCAGCGGTCTACACGCTCATAGGTCGGCTGGATGACGCCGAGAATGCGTTGCGTGACGCGCTGGCCGCATTGCCCGACAACGATACGGCACGGCTGGCGCTGGTGGATTTTATTTCGCAGCAACGTGCCCCCGGCAGCGCCGAGCACTTGCTGTTGAATTACGTTGTGCAGCAGCCGCAGGCGTATGCGCTGCGTTTTGGATTGGCAACTTTGTATGAGCGTGCGCATGCCGACGATCAGGCGAAGGCGGTCTATCGTGACATTATCGCGCGGGACCCGGCGGGGCTTGACGGCCAGTTGGCGCGGTTTAAATTTGCGCAGTGGCTGGCGCAACACGGTGCGCGCGATGAAGCGGAACTGCTGCTCGACGCCAATGTAAAAAACAATGTCGCCGATTCGGAAGCCCTGCTGCTGCGCGCGCGTTTGGCGCTGGATCGCGGTGCGTTTGATCGGGCGCTGCCGGATATTCAGGCGGCGCTGCAAGTGCAGCCCAAGTCACCGGTTGCGTGGCGCCTGCTGGCGCGTGCGCAGGTGGCGCAGGGCGATGAGTCGCAGGCGCTTGCAAGCCTGCAAAAAGCGCGCGATGCCAATCCACATGACGGCGAGTTGTTGCTGGCCTGGGCGCAACTGCAAACACAGGCGGGTGCAGCGGATGCAGCGATCAGCGCGCTGCACATTTTCTTGAAGGAGAACCCTGGCCAAATGGCCGTGGCCGAAGCCTTGTTGAAGGCGCATGCGCTCAAGTCGGACTGGAAGGCGGCGATGGCCGTGGCAGAGCAAATCAACGCGACCGCTCTGGATGCGGGCCTGGGTTATTACTACACCGGATGGATTTACCAGCAGAAAAAAAACTACGCAGCCAGCATTAAACAATTCGAAGAAGCGTTGCGCAATAATCCGCAATCATTCGAGCGCCTGGCGGCCATGGTAAAAAGTTATCTGGCGCTAAAACAGCCGGCGCGCGCCGCGCAGCGCATCAAGCAAGTATTGAAGCAATTCCCAAAGCTTGCGCACGCGCATAACTTACTGGGTGAAGTGAGCCTGGTGCAAAAGCGCAGTGACGATGCGCAGTCCGCGTTTCTCAAGGCGCTGGTGGCCGATTCCCGCTACGCTCCGGCGTACCGCAATCTTGCAGCAGTGCGTGCGTCACGTGGTACGGTTGCCGATGCGATAAAAATTTATCAGCAAGGCATCACAGCAACGCAGGGCGATATCGGTTTGATGTTTGCGCTCGGCGCAACCTATGAACGTCAGGGTGAGAATGCTCAAGCTATACGGCATTATGAGAGCGTGCTTGCCAAGGAGCCGATGTTATTCGCTGCAATGAACAATCTGGCGATGCTGCTGATCACCGACAAACCGGATGCAGCACGCTTGGCCAAGGCCAAGGAACTGGCGGATCGGTTGCGCATCAACAGTAATCCAGCCTACCTCGATACCGTGGGCTGGGTGTATTACAGTCACGGTGATTACGCAGCGGCGGTGCCCTATCTTGAGCGTGCCGTACAGGGCTTGGCGCAGGTTGCGGTGGTGCACTATCACCTGGGCGCGGCGCTGGCGAAGCAAGGCGATGTCGTGGCGGCGCGACGCCACTTGCGGGAAGCATTGCGGCGCAAAGTCGGGTTTCCGGGCGCCGACGACGCGCAGAAAATACTGGACCGACTGGGGAGGAAGCGGGCGCCGTGAAATTTTTTGGTGCTGGGTGTTGACCAATAGGTAGGAGAGCCATGATCCTAGAAACCTCAGTTGACCGCTGCAAGGCATAAGCAAGTGTGCGCAGGTGTTGATATTTTTTGTTTTTTACAGGCTTCGCCCTGAAGGTGAGGCCCGCTACGGCCTGCGGAGCACGCCCCGTTGTGCACATGGCTGCGTTGCAACTCGTCCCACCCCGCGCAAAGCCAGCGCGGATGGGAATCATCGGAATAGCTTGCTATTCCTCGCTCGTTGCGCCTTGCCCTGCACCCAACGGGTCGCACTCCGCAGGTCGTCCAATTGAGGTTTCTAGGATGATGCAGCAAGACCCTATCGTGTATATCGTGGATGACGACGAAGCGATCCGCAGCATCTTGCGTCAGTTGATAAAGTCTGCGGAATTGCATGTGGTCACCTGTGCGTCGGCCGAAGAATTTCTGCAAGCCTATAAGCCCGGGTTGCCGGGCTGCCTGGTGCTCGACATCCACATGCCCGGCATGAGCGGCCTGGAGTTGCAGAAACAGTTGCTTGATCGTCATATCCGGGTGCCGGTGGTTATCATGTCCGGGCACGGCGACGTCAGCATGGCCGTGCAAGCCATGAAATACGGCGCGGTTGATTTCATCGAAAAACCGTTCAAGAACGAGATACTGCTGGAGCGCGTAAAACAGTGCGTCGCGCGCGATACCGAAACGCGCAAAGAGCAACGCCAGCACGTGGAAGCCGCGATGCGCATTGCCAGCCTCACCCCGCGCGAGCGCGAAGTGATGGAACTGCTGATCCAGGGCAAGCGCAACAAAATCATCGCCTCGGACCTGGGCATCAGCAACCGCACCGTCGAAGCCCATCGCGCCAAAATCATGGAAAAAATGCACGCGCATTCACTGTCGGAAATCGTGCGCACGTCGTTTGTGGCGGAAGAGGGTGGCGCAGGGCACGAGTGAGGCGTATTGGTCGCGACTAGGGGTGTGGGGAGGGCCGGAGTGGTGCCGATCCTCACCCGATTGGGCGCCTGATTACTTCGCGAGTATCCACGCCGCAATTTGCGCAACGACTTCACGCTCAAGGCCATTAAACCCATGGTATGCGAGGGCCTGGCAAGGATCACCGCGATTCTCGCCGCCCTTGAATGACAGCAATTGTTTCTTTGGTACGCTGCCAAGTTTCTCCATTAGGCGGGGAATATCCTTGAACGAGCAGTGACTGCAACCATCCCGTTCATGGTGCACTACGAGTACCGGGATACGCAGTTCACCCAGCGGCATGGCCGTTACAGGGCGCCCCTTATCGTCGGTGAGCATCGTGGAGCTCAGCACCAAACCGTCAGGACCCTCGGCGTCACTGAGTTCAATCGCAACATGTGCAGCCGACTGCGTTCCCCGACTTGTGCCCACCAGCCAGACAGGCACTCCGGCCTGCTCGCGTGCCCAGGCAATCACCGCCTTGATATCCGCGACATGCTCAGGCCGTTGGCGAAAGCCGCCAAGGTATGGGGGGCTCTGCCGATCTGACGGCGCGTCAACCACAACTACAAGCAGCCCCTGGTCCGCAAAAAGCTGGCGGGTCCGCACGAGAAAGTTGTTATCTCCCCAGTTGAACGAACCGTTTGGAAAAATTTGCAGCCCACCATGCCCACCCGCAAACAGAATGACAGCAGCCTTCGGCTCCTGCGGGGACAGTACGAGCATTCTCTGCGAGATGCCTGGTCTTGTCGGAATGTCTACGACTTGCTGAGCGGACTGACCCCAGGCGTGGGAAAAGCAGGTCAGGAAAAACAACAAAATTGAAATCTTCAATGTTCCATGCATTGCAGAGTTCCTTATGCCAACGCTTGAATCCACCGGACGCTACGCGGCTTTATCGCACAGCGTCCGGTGGAATGATGGGTTGGGCGGCAATGGCACCGTTTGCAAGCACAAGTTCATAGTGCTCCACCGTTGGAAATGGCTCATAGAAGTGGTGAAGAAGTCGTTTCCATTCTTGGTACTGAGGCGACTGACGAAATGCAATCGTGTGATCTTCAAGTGTTTGCCATTGAACCAGCAACACATATTTATTCGTAATCTCAAGGCAACGCTGTAGCTGGTGTGAGAGATAGCCGGGCATTGACGCGATGATGGTTTGAGCCTGCTCGAACGCTTGCTCAAATGCCGGACTCTCACCGGGCCGCACATTCAGCAATGCAACTTCGAGAATCATCGCCAACCTCTTTTTGACGCCTAAAATGTTTGAGTTAAGCGGCGTGCTGAAAAGACATTCAGAATGTGTATAGGGCAGAACCTGCGTTTTTGAATTGTAAAGACCGTGACCCGTGGTCCGGATGAATTAACGATATTGCAACGTTTACGGTAGGTACGACTTCGCCTGTTGACTGGCGGGGACCTCATATGGGTTAGGTCTCATCGCTTTACAGTCGCCTTGAATGCCAATGCAACATACTCGCGCACATGCTTGCCGGA
>JANOOV010000480.1:0-10474 GCA_031421535.1 Gammaproteobacteria bacterium | reverse complement strand
ATATAGGCCGTGCCGGTGACCGGCTTGCACGCACCGTATTCGTCGCCGGTAACTTTGGTGCTGCGGCCCACTTGCGTACCGCTCACCGCTTGATCGCGCCAAGTGCGTGACACGCCGACTTTTTCCGGCGCGGGCGCAGGCGTCGTGCCGCAAAACTGTTGCTGCAATTCCGTGCCGATGTATTCGGTGCCGGTGATCGGTTTGCAGCCACCGTACTCGTCGCCGGTGACTTTTTCGGAACGCCCGACCAAGGTGCCGGTGACGCTGCGTCCGTTTGTGGTGCGCGACACATACACCTTGGCCGGAGCGCGCGACGGCGCACCCGTGCACGGCACATCCGCCGTGGCCGGATTGATATATTCATCGCCGGTAATGTGCTTGCACGAACCGGTTTCGTCGCCGGTGACTTTTGAACTGGTGCCGACCTGCGTGCCGGTGACCGCCTTGTTCTTGGCGGTGGTCGCTCCCGGCGTCCTGCCTCCCGCGACACTAAGCCCTCCCTGGCTGGCGCGCGTGACACCCACCTTGGGTGCGGGCTTGGCGGGCGCGCTTTCACAAAACGCCGCATATTGATCGGGGCCGATGTATTCGGTGCCGGTGATTTTCTTGCAGCTACCCGATTCGTTGCCGGTGACGCGCACGCTGCGCTCCACTGGCGTGCCGGTGACAATTTGACCGCCGGTGGTCGCGGTCTCTTCAACTTTGGAGGGCGCTTCACATTGACCGAATTCGCAACGTCCGTTAACCACCGTCGGCGCCGGGCGCTCAATGCGCGGCGGTGTGGCAGTGCGCGCCACGTTCCGGTTCTTGGCCACGCGGCGGACCACGACGCGCGGCGTGTGTAATTCGCGCGGCACGCCAAACCCGGACGTTGTCGACTCGGCAGGTATCGAAGGGGCAGGTGTTAACTTGGCAGGCGTGACCTGCGGCATGCGCGTCGCTGCTGGCAGGGTGTTCTTTGGCAGCACCTCATCCTCCTCACTGCACGGGCCAAATTCACAACGTCCATTCACCACCGTGGGCGGCGCGCGCAGCTCTTCAGGGCGTGGCTGCGGTGGCCTGGCCTGGCCCTCGGCACGTGCGCGCTTGCTACGATTTTCCCAGCGCTTGCCGTTGGCCGGTGCCGCCTGCGGCATGGCACCAAAGCCACTGCCCGCCGTGCTGCCGGGTGATGTGGACTCATTGAGCTTCGTGGTTGTTTGCATAGGCCCGTCCTGTCTCATCTCGTTTTGGTTGTTTGGTTCCGCGCGCGGTTTGGCCGCTGTGGGCGCACGCATGTCAAGCTGCGGCGCTGGCGTCGCTCCCGGCATCCTGCCTCCCGCGACATTAGTACTTCCCTGTACGTCAAAAGTTTTTTTTTCAGCCTCGGCCTGTTCCTCAACACGATCCGGTCGGCCTTCGCTGAACACGCGGCTGGCTAAAATATCTCCGGCCTGAAGCGTCATCAGATCTTGCTTGGTCGGCGTTCCGCCCTTGGCGTAGATCCGGTTTGCGTGGCGCAGACGCGCGCGGTCCAGCGCGTTGCGAACGCTGCGTGCATTGGCGAACTGCGGCATCTGCATCCGCCGCCCGAGGTACTCATGAAATGCCTGTGCCGCGTCCGGGCTGAACTGATACTGCTGCTCGGCCAAGATCAAACCGGCAATTTGACTCAACTCGCCTTGCGAGTAATCCGGAAAGTCGATGTGATGCGCAATGCGCGAACGCATGCCGGGGTTGCTCAAGAAGAATTGATCCATGCGGTCTTTATAACCGGCCAGAATCACGACCAGATCGTCGCGATTGTTCTCCATGATTTGCAGCAAAATCTCGATCGACTCGGCGCCGTAGTCGCGCTCGTTTTCCGGCTTGTACAGGTAATAGGCTTCGTCGATGAACAGCACGCCGCCCATGGCTTTTTTCAAAATTGCTTTGGTCTTGGGCGCGGTGTGGCCGATGTATTGGCCGACCAAATCGTCGCGCGTTACCGACACCACCTCGGGGCGACGCACGTAGCCCAAACGATGCAGAATTTCCGCCATGCGCATGGCCACGGTGGTCTTGCCGGTGCCGGGGTTACCGGTAAACGACATGTGCAAGGTCGGCGTGGACGCGTTCAAGCTCATCTGCTTGCGCAGCTTGTCCACCAGCAACAGTGCCGCAATCTCGCGAATGCGCATCTTGACCGGCTGTAACCCGATCAGTTCGCGATCAAGCTTGTCCAGCACTTCCTCGACGTGGCAGTCCTCACAGGCGCCTGTCAAGCTCGCCTGCCCGCTACCGTCTACCTGTCCTGTCGCAATCGACATATCGTTTCCTACCAACAAACTCCGCGCGTCACCCCTGCATGAATTGCAGGGGGTCAGGTCTTACCACGACATTGACTAGCCGTAACGTTCGCCTTCCGGATTGTCCGTGGCATACGAATGCACGGTGTAGCGGATGTTGCGGCCCTGCGCTTCCTCACGCACCAGCCGGAAACCCGGTTCATCCTTCGGGCGGTTGACGATAAACGACAGCGTTACGCTTTCGACGCCGCGCTTGCTGTCAAATGCCAATACCCGGACATAGTGATTGGGATAGGCTTTGCGGCAGGCGTTCACTTCCAGCAGGATGCCGGCCGGATCTTTGAGATCGAACATCGGCATATCCCACATCTCCCAATACGTATTACGCGGATGCGGATCGTCGGTGAATTCCACACTGACTGCCCACTGTTTGCTTAAACAGTATTGGATCTGTACGCGAATCTCGTCATCGGTGAGATCCGGCAGGAACGAAAAGGTGCCTTGTGTCATTTTCATAGTGCTCTCCTTACGTTTAGCGGCTGATGCCGGTGGTCGGCACGAAGTCAGGCGTGTCGGTGGATTCATAGTTGAAGCTGACGTCCTTCCACAATTCCAGCGCGACTTTCAGCGGTGTACACCATCTGGCGGCCTTCGCCAGAATCTGCGGGCCTTCATTCCAGATATCCACGCCCGAGTTACGCGCCTGCACCATAACTTCCAGCGCGACACGATTGGCTTGCGCACCCGCCTGGATGCCCATCGGATGACCGATGGTGCCGCCGCCGAATTGCAACACGACGTCATCGCCCAGATAGGTCAGCAGTTGATGCATCTGGCCACCATGAATACCGCCTGAGGCGACGGGCATGACTTTATTCAGCGAGGCCCAGTCTTGTTCGAAGAACAAGCCTTTTTCCAAAGAAACCGGCGTATGAACGTCAAGCAACGTGTCGTAGAAACCACGAATCATCAGTGGGTCACCTTCGAGCTTGCCAACCACGGTACCGGCGTGGATATGATCCACACCTGCCATGCGCATCCATTTACAAATGACGCGGAAGTTCATGCCGTGATTTTTCTGCCGCGAGTAGGTCGAGTTACCGGCGCGATGCAGATGCAGGATCATGTCGTTCTTGCGGCACCACTTGGCCATGCTCTGGATCGCGGTATAGCCGATGACGAGATCGATCATGACGATAATCGAGCCCAATTCCTTGGCGAACTCGGCGCGTTCGTACATTTCTTCCATGGTCCCGGCGGTCACGTTCAAGTAGTGACCCTTCACTTCACCGGTGGCGGCTGACGCCTTGTTGACGGCTTCCATGCAATACAGGAAACGGTCGCGCCAGTGCATAAAGGATTGCGAGTTAATGTTCTCGTCGTCCTTCATGAAATCCAGCCCGCCCTTCAAACCTTCATATACCACGCGGCCATAGTTACGGCCGGACAGGCCGAGCTTGGGCTTGGTGGTCGCGCCCAACAGCGGACGGCCGAACTTGTCCATGCGCTCGCGCTCGACGATGACGCCGGTGGCGGGGCCCTGGAAAGTTTTCAGATAAGCGACTGGGATGCGCATGTCTTCAAGACGCAGCGCTTTCACCGCCTTCATGCCAAATACGTTGCCGATGATGGATGCCGTCAGGTTGGCGATAGAACCGCCTTCGAACAGATCCATGTCATAAGCGATATAGGCAAAGATCTGACCCGGATTGCCGGGCACCGGGTCCACCTTGTATGCCTTGGCGCGATACATCGGCGCGTCGGTCAGGCGATCCGTCCAGACCACGGTCCAGGTCGCGGTCGAAGATTCACCAGCCACGGCCGCCGCCGCTTCGATCCCACCTACGCCTTCTTGCGGGGTGATACGAAACATCGCCAGCATGTCGGTATCTTTGATTTTGTAGTCCGGCTCCCAGTAGCCCATCTTGGCATAAGGAAGTACCCCGGCCTTGTAGCGCTCCTTGCCTTCTTTCAGTGTTCCTATCTCGGTGGCTGCCATATCGGTCTCCAATGTTGACTATATGAAAATTGTTACGGGTAAGACGGCTTTGGTGGTCAGCCCTTTCAACGGTGACCGCTGCAACATGTGTTAGTGAAGATAATGATTGGCCGCGCAATGCGGAAATACATATTTAAAATGCAGCCCATAGACCTGACTCTATGGGTCAGGTTGAGACAAATAAAAATCAGCGTCTGCGGAAATTCGTCAGCATCAATGGAGTGTGCAACTCATAGAGTTTTGTAGATTGGTGTGATCGCAAATATGTATTTCATCCCGCCACGCCCACTGCCGTATGTTGTCGGTGAAGAACCAGAAACCCAGCAAAGCTCCAAGCTCCCACCTGTATCCGTCGCCCGCCGGACGAGCGAGAAATCACTGCATGGATAATTGTCAAGATGAGCGATAAACCACAGAACGGCATCGCGGGGTTGAAGCACTGGCGTTACGACCTGCTCGCGGGTTTACAGGTCGCCCTGGTTTCTTTACCGTTATCGCTCGGCATCGCCGTGGCCTCCGGCGCGCCGCCGGTAACCGGGATCATTTCAGCGATCATCGCCGGGCTTATTTTTCCGTTTCTCGGCGGTGCTTACGTCACCATCAGCGGGCCGGCCGCCGGTCTGGCTCCGGCGCTGCTGGCCGGGATATTGCTGCTGGGCAACGGCGATCTTGCCGCCGGGTATCCACTGTTGCTGGTGGCAATCTGCCTCACGGGCTTGGTGCAAATCGTGCTGAGCCTGTTCAATCTCGGCAAATCGGTAGCCATGTTTCTGCCGGTCACCGTGGTCGAGGCGATGCTCGCGGCCATCGGGCTGATGATCATTCTCAAGCAGGTACCCGCGCTGCTGGGTGACCTGGCACCGCCCGCCAAAACCATGCTCGATACCATCGCTTACCTGCCGACGAGCCTCACGCGCATCGATGCACCGGTGCTGGCCATCGGTGCGCTGTCGCTGTTCCTGATGTTCTTTCTGAACCGCACGCGCTGGTCGTGGCTGCGCAAGATTCCGGCACCGCTCACGGTCTGCATCATCGGGGTTGCGCTGGGATTTATGTCCGGACTCGACCCTAAATACCTGATCGCCATGCCGACCAACATTCTGAACGACGGCATCACTCTACCCGCGTTCGAGACCGTGTTGGGCCGCCCCGAACTGTGGGGCGGCATTCTCATGGTCGTCATCACGCTGACACTCATCGACGGCATCGAGTCGCTGGCCACCATCAAGGCGGTGGACAAGATCGACCCGTTCCAGCGCAAGTCGCACCCGAATGTCACGCTCCGCGCCATGGGGATCTCCAACATGCTCTCCAGCCTTTTCGGCGGGCTCACGATTATTCCAGGCGGCGTCAAAAGCCGCGTAAACATCGACGCCGGTGGCCGCACCTTGTGGGCGAATTTTTACAATGCGGGATTCTTGATCGTGTTCCTGTTTTTCGCCACGGATCTCATCCGCCACATCCCGCTGGCGTCGATCGGCGCAATCCTGGTCTACGTTGGCTGGCGCTTGTGCGAACCGGCAGTCTTCCTGAAAACCCGCGCGATCGGACGCGACCAGCTGGTTATTTTTCTGGTCACCATCGCGGCGATTCTTGCCACCGACTTGCTGCTCGGCATCCTAATTGGTGTCGCGGCCGAAATAATCATGCTCAGCTACCTTATCGCTCCTTCGATCCGGCTGGTGCTGACGGGGCGGCTGAACTTCAGGCAATTCTTCGTGCTGGCCGGTCAAAGCCTTGCCGCGTTGTTTCGCAGCCCGGTCATCAAACTCAAGCAGGAGTCGAATGGAGATATCCCCCACTACCGGCTGTCGCTGTCTTCGGTCGTCGGCTTCAATTTGCTGCCGCTCGACCGGGTCTTGGGCACGATTCCGCAACATGCCGCCGTGACGCTCGCGGTCAGCGAGTCCGGACGCATCATCGACCACACCGCCATGGAGTACCTGCACCAGTTTCATGAGGAGAGCGTGCATTACCGGCGGCCGTTCGCCCTGCAAGGAACTGAAGGCTTTTACCCCTTCACCAGCCATCCGCTCTCGACGCGCATGCAGGACGCGAAGCTCGTCAAAGAAAAAGGTGAGCAAACGGCGCGCGAACGGGCGATGGCCGACGCGGCCGCACGCCTCGGTCTTGCGTTCGAACCGAATCCGGTCGCCGCGCTCAATTCGCACAATTTCATTTACTTGCGGCGCGGCGAAAATCGCATGAAGCGCAACATCATCACCGGTGTCTGCCATGACAATTACCACGTGACGCTGTGCGACTACAGCCATACTGCGGCACCGGATTATTACGTAGAGCATCGCCACACCCTGGCGATACTGCGCCGCACCGATGGCCTCGCGCCGCCGCTTCCGGACCTCGCGATAACGCCCAACCAATACCTCGAACGCTACCTGGCGACATATCAAGAGGTGGACCTGAGCGGGCTGGACGAATTCGCTCAACTCCGCCGCGTGTACACCAATGCAGGCGACTCGGCACGCGTGCGCGCACTGCTGGACGGCGGGCTGGTGCGGATTCTGCTTAAACGTCCGGGCTTCTACGTTGAGATCCGCGACAGCGTGTTACTGGTGTTTTGTCCCGGCCACGAACTCGAACCGGTCGATGAAGTCCGCCGCTTGCTCGCGTTCGCTTTGCTGTTGGCGCGTGAGTTGTTGGTGAAACACTCCGACGACCGGGCATCGGCAAACTCATAGATTAAAAAGATAGGTATGATTGCTGTTATCTACTGTTAGATTGTGCCGCGCGGTTTAAACTGGGTTGTCAGTTAAACCTAGAAACGGGAGTCGGCAAATGGCATCTTCCAGCTTGGTCGGCAGACTCGCCCGGTACGCAACTTTGCGCCAGCTGCAGGTGTTCGAGGCAGTGGCGCGCCTCGGCAGCTTCACACGCGCGGCCGAAGAGCTGTTCCTCGCCCAGCCCACCGTGTCGATGCAACTGAAGAAGCTCGCCGACACCATCGGGCTGCCGCTGTTCGAGCAGGTGGGGATTCGCATTCAGCTCACCGACGCCGGACGCGAAATGTATACGGCCTGCCAAGAAGTGTTCCACGCGCTCGCCAGCCTTGAAATGACGGTTGCAGACTTGAAGGGCGTCAAGCACGGACGCCTGCGGCTCGCCGTCATTACTTCCGCCAAATATGTCGCGCCGCATTTACTTGGTCAGTTCGTTCGGCTGCACCCGGGTATCGACTTTTCTCTCAAGGTTACCAACCGCGAGCGCCTGATCGAACGAATTTCCAGACACGAGGACGATCTGTGCATCATGGGCGAACCCCCGGAGGGCATGGAGGTCGAGGCATTCCCGCTGGTGCCGAACCCGCTGGTGGTGATGGCGGGCCGCGACCATCCGCTGGTCGGCGTACCGAACATTCCGCTCAAGCGCCTTGTCGATGAACCCTTCGTCCTGCGCGAACCCGGATCAGGCACGCGTGCTGCCGTGATTCGCGCGTTTGAGGCGGGAGAACTAAAACCACCCGTCGCGCGGATGGAGTTAAGCAGCAACGAAGCGATCAAGCAGGCGGTCTTCGCCGGTCTCGGGATAACCGTGCTTTCATTACACTCCCTCGTTCTGGAAGGGACCTCCGGACCCATCGCTGTTCTGGACGTTCAGGGATTCCCCATTCAACGGCACTGGTACGTCGTGTACCCGAAGGGGAGAAAGCTTTCAGTCGTCGGACAGGCGTTTTTGAATTTCGTCAAGCGAGAGGGGGTCACTATTTCCGAGAAGTTCGACCGCGAAATTGCAAAGGTGCGTCAGGCACGTCCGGGCACTGCCAATAAGCGCCGCCGTGTAAGCACCCCGTAGCCACGCTAGTACTGCGTTCTGCCAAAAGGGTTACAAATGAAATCGATGGATTTTTTTGACATGCGAGGCGCAGACCCGCCGCCGCACTTATTGTGCGGCAAGGGGCTGCAACGACGCAGGGCGAAAAAAGACGCGGTTTCATGTAACTCTTTTGGCAGAACGGAGTACTAGATAACGCCATGACCCTGCCACAAATACAACGCGCCTTGACGCTCGTTCGGCGCCCACCCTATGCTGCGCCAACCACCTGACTACATTTTCGCGCGCATGACGCCCTCACCCGTATTGAAATACTCCAACCTTGGCTTCGGTTTGGGCTTGCGTGTGGATCATTACCAAACGGTGCTGGACACGCGCCCTGTCGTGGATTGGTTTGAGGTGATTACCGAAAACTATCTGGTGCCCGGCGGCAAACCGCTGCATTTTCTGCGACGCATTCGCGAACACTACCCGATGGTGATGCACGGCGTGTCACTGTCCATCGGTAGCACCGATCCGCTCAATATGGACTACCTGCGCCAAGTCAAACAGTTGGCTTCCGAACTGCAACCCGCATGGCTTTCGGATCATCTGTGCTGGACACACATGGGCGGCACCAACACCCACGATCTGATGCCGCTGCCGTACACCGAAGAGGCGCTGGCGCACGTGGTGCAGCGCGTGCAGCGCGTGCAGGATTATCTGGGCCGACGCCTGCTGCTGGAAAATGTGTCGAGCTACGTTACCTACACCGATTCAAAGTTGAGCGAATGGGAATTTCTGGCCGAAATCGCGCGCCGCGCCGACTGCCTGATTTTGCTCGACATCAACAACATTTACGTCAGCGCCTTCAATCATGGCTTTGATGCGCTCGACTACCTCAAGGCCATTCCGCCGGAGCGGGTGCAACAATTCCATCTCGCCGGGCACAGCAATCTGGGCGATCACATCATCGATACTCACGATCACCCGATCATCGACCCGGTGTGGCAGTTATACGCGCAGGCGGTTGCGCGCTTCGGCGAGGTATCGACCATGATCGAGCGTGACGACCATATTCCGCCGTTCGACGAACTGTTTGCTGAATTGCAAAACGCGCGCCGCATCGCACACGAAGTAAAGCATGGCGCAGCGGCGGCATGAACTCGTTGCGCGCATTGCAAACCAGCTTTCTCGCTTATCTGCGCACACCGCAGACACAGATGCAGGGGGCGATTGTTGACACGCCCACCGTCAGCGCGGACCTGCGGCTGAAAATCTACGCCGACGCCTATCGTTTGCGCCTGATTGACGCACTCAGTGACAACTACCCCGCGCTGCATACCTTGCTAGGTGATGATACGTTCGCGGAACTGGGAGCAGATTACCTGGCGGCGCAACCGTCGCAGCATTTTTCGATTCGCCATTTCGGGCATCGCCTCGCCGAATTTGTCGCCGCGCAAACTCCGTATGCCCGGCAACCGGTGCTGGCTGATCTGGCAAACTTCGAGTGGACGTTGCGCGATGTTTTCGACGCCGCCGATGCCGCTACCCTCATCGCCGCCGATCTGGCCGCCATTGCGCCGGAGATGTGGCCGGAATTATGTTTTAAATTGCACCCCGCCGTACGGTGCCTGGATTTGACATGGAATGCTCCGGCAATCTGGAAAGCCATTGACGAGCAGCGCGATCCGCCCGCACCCCAAATCAATGCACAGATCACCGCGTGGCTGGTGTGGCGCCACGATTTGAAAATTTACTTTCGATCACTGGAGGTTGATGAAGCATGGGCAATCGACGCATTGCGCCGCAATACAACATTTGCGGAGCTGTGCGCCGGGTTATGCGAGTGGGTGGATGAATCCCATGCCGCATTACGCGCGGCAGGTTTTATTCAACGCTGGCTGACCGATGGTGTTTTACACGACGCGGCGGCGGCCACGGCGCACGATGCCAAGCTGTGAATTCGCAGCCAACAACAGTACGAGCATCAGCTCCACCACACCACCCAGTGCCACACCGCCACCGCCTCTACGCGTTGCTCCAGAGTCGCCGCTCGTTCCTCCACTTGCATCACCACCGCCAACATCGCCGATCCCTGGATCGCCTGAACCACCCGGTCTTGGCACAATGGCCCACACTGGATCGACGGTGTAGTCCGGGGTGCCCAGGCTGACAAACGTGTTCCACGTGGCGATACTGGCTGCCCCGGCATCCACTGCCATGGCCAATGCGGGTTGCATGTTGCCGTAATAGTCTGTGGCGCTATTGGAAACCATCTGCCCGCCGGTCGGGCATGGCGACGCCGATGGGATGGGGAAGCTCGCCTGATAGACCTGCTGGAAATTGCTGTAGTAGGTGTTCGAGGTGTTAACGATGCCGCCGCTGAAGTTGTATTGCGTGGCGTACGTCGCGCAATAGCCGTTGTTGCCCTGACCCA
>JANOOV010000479.1:0-7621 GCA_031421535.1 Gammaproteobacteria bacterium | reverse complement strand
AAAATCGCGCCGAGGGCGGCGCTCCTACATTTTATCCTTCGTGCGGTTTCTCGCCGCGATCCAGCAGCGCCTCGACAAATTCGCCCGCGTCGAACTCACGTAAATCTTCGATGCCCTCGCCGACGCCGATGAAGCGGATCGGCAAACCGGTTTTCTTCGCGATGGCGAAAATGATGCCGCCCTTGGCGGTGCCGTCCAGTTTGCTGAGTGCTAGGCCGGTGAGATTCACGGCCTGATGAAATTGTATGACTTGTTGTAATGCGTTTTGGCCGGTGCCCGCGTCCACCACCAGCAGCGTTTCGTGCGGGGCGGTGGTATCAAGCTTGGCAATGACCCGCTTAACCTTTTTCAGCTCGTCCATCAGGTTGGTTTGCGTATGCAAACGCCCGGCGGTGTCGGCGATCAATACGTCAATACCGCGCGCCTTGGCCGCCTGGATGGCATCGAAAATCACCGACGCGGAATCGGCGCCCGCGTGCTGCGCGATCACCGGGATCGCGTTACGTCGCCCCCACTCTTGCAACTGTTCCACCGCCGCCGCGCGAAACGTGTCGCCCGCCGCCAGCATCACTTTCAAACCTTGCTGCTGGAAGCGCCACGCCAGTTTGCCGATGGTGGTGGTCTTGCCCACGCCGTTGACGCCGACCATTAAAATCACGAACGGCGCGCGTGCGGTGTCGATGCTTAGCGGTTTCACGCACGGTTGCAGCAGCGCCTGCATGTCTTCGCGCAGCGCGGCAAACAACGCGTCGGCATCGCCCAATTGCTTGCGCTGCGCGCGCGCGGCTAAATCGTTCATGATGCTGCGGGTTGCGTCCACGCCCACGTCCGCCAGCAGCAATTGGGTTTCGAGATCTTCCAGCACTTCGGCGTCAATTGCTTTTTTGCCCAGCACCAGCGTCGCCAACCCTTCGGTGAGACTGCTGCGGGTGCGGGTCAGTACGTTTTTCAGCCGCGCGAACCTGCCGCCTGCTTCGTGGGCGGGAGCTTGAGCTTCAGGGACGGTGCCGCCCGATTTATTTTTTCCGAAACCAAACATAGTGAATCACTGTCGTAGTGAAGTACGCCGGATGCTAAAAGGTGCGCTATCCTATCACCCGCCGCATACGCTAACTAATTTCAAAAACGTCTGAAGGAAACCATCGACCATGAGACGCACCTTGCTTGCCGCAGCACTCTGCGGCGTCGTTCCCACCCTGTCGGTTGCCGCTGCAACCACCCATGAATTCAAGCTCGACAACGGCATGAAGGTGATCGTAAAAGAAGATCATCGCGCGCCGGTGGTGGTGTCGCAGCTCTGGTACAAAGTCGGTTCCAGCTACGAACAAAACGGTACCACCGGCCTGTCGCACGCGCTCGAACACATGATGTTCAAGGGCACCAAGAAACACCCGCCCAATGAGTTCTCGCGCATTATTTCCGAAAACGGCGGCAAGGAAAACGCGTTTACCGGCGATGACTACACCACCTATTTTCAGCAACTGGAAAAAAGCCGCTTGGCGATCTCGTTTGAGCTGGAGGCCGACCGCATGCGCAACATCGTGCTGCCGCCGGAGGAGTTCGCCAAAGAGATCAAGGTGATTATGGAAGAGCGTCGCATGCGCACCGACGACAATCCGACCTCGCTGACGCACGAGCAGTTCAGCGCTGTAGCGTTTATGAACAGCCCGTATCGCCAGCCGGTGATCGGCTGGATGAACGATCTGGAAAATATGACGGTGCAGGATTTACGCAAGTGGTATCAGACCTGGTACACGCCCAACAACGCGACGTTGGTGGTGGTCGGTGACGTGGATGCGCAGCAGACACTGGCCTTGGCCAAAAAATATTTCGGGCCGCTCAAATCCAACCCGGTGCCGGTCGTGAAGCCGCAGCAGGAAATCGAACAAAAAGGTCAGCGCCGCATTACCGTTAAAGCTCCGGCCGAGTTGCCGTATTTGGTCATGGGCTACAAAACACCCGGCGCGCGCAGCGCCAAAGAAGCGTGGGAGCCGTACGCGCTCGACATGTTGTCCGGCATTCTGGACGGTGGCGACAGCGCGCGTTTCGCGAAGCATCTGGTGCGTGGGAGCCAGGTCGCGGCCAGCGCCGGTGCGGGTTACGACCCGTTTTCGCGCCTCGACCAACTCTTCACGCTCGACGGTACGCCCGCGCAGGGCCGCACGCTGCAGGAGCTGGAAACCGCGTTGCGCGAACAAGTGAAAAAAGTGCGCGACGAATTGGTGACCGCCGACGAGATCGAGCGCGTCAAGGCGCAAGTGATTGCCAGCAAAGTGTACGAGCGTGACTCCAATTTTTACCAGGCGATGCAAATCGGCATGCTCGAAACCATCGGCCTGCCGTGGACGCTGCACGACGAATATCTCGACCGCATCAAAGCCGTGACGCCGCAGCAGGTGCAACAAGTGGCGCAAAAATACCTGATCGACGACACGCTTACGGTTGCGGTGCTGGAACCGTTGCCGCTCACCAAACCCGCAAAACAAATGCCGATGGGAGGCAGTCATGGTCGTTAAAACACTTATCTTTTTTTTCGCTGCCCTGTTCGGTGGCAGCGTCCTCGCCGCCCCGCAAATCCAGCAATGGCAGACCGCCAACGGCGCGCGCGTGTTTTTCGTGCCCGCGCCGGAAATTCCCATGGTGGACGCGCAAGTGGTGTTCGACGCCGGGTCCGCCCGCGACCTCGCCAAGCCCGGCATCGCAGTGTTGACCAACGCGCTGCTCAATGAAGGTGCCGGTGACAAAAACGCCGACGCCATTGCCGAGCAATTCGCAACTTTGGGTGCACGCCAAGGCAACAGTGCCGAGCGTGACATGGCCAGTTTTTCGCTGCGTTCGCTGACTGACGCAAGCAAACTGCAACCGGCTGCGGATTTACTGGCGCTGATTCTGAAGCAACCCACGTTTCCGCAAGACGCGTTCGCGCGCGTGCAAAACAATGCCTTGGTCGGTCTGCAAGCGCAAAAGCAATCGCCCGAAGACATCACCAGTGAAGCATTTTTCAAAGCGGTGTACGGATCGCACCCGTACGCGAGCGACCCGAGCGGCACCGAAGACAGTGTGAAAGCGTTGAGCGTTGACGACCTCAAGGCGTTTTACAAACAGTATTACGTCGCGCGCAATGCCGTGGTCGCCATCGTCGGCGCGCTGGATCGCGCCGGTGCGGAAAAGCTCGCCAACACGTTGGTGAGCGGTCTGCCCGAAGGTGCGGCGGCGGCCAAGCTGCCGGAAGTTGCGTCGTTAGCCGAGGCCCATGTTGTCAAGCTCAGCCACCCATCGACGCAAAGCCACGTGATGCTCGGCCAGCCCGGCATGCGCCGCGCCGATGCGGATTATTTTGCGCTCTACCTCGGCAACCACATTCTGGGCGGCAACGGCCTGGTGTCGCGCATCAGCGACGAGATTCGCGAGAAGCGCGGCTTGTCGTATTCCGCCTACAGCTATTTCATGCCGATGCGTGATCGCGGCCCGTACATCCTCGGGCTGCAAACCCGCACCGACAAGGTCGACGAAGCTGTCAAAGTGCTGCGGGATACTTTGGAAAAATTTGTCAAGGACGGGCCCACCGCCAAAGAACTCGAAGCGTCGAAGAAAAACATCACCGGCGGCTTTGCGTTGCGCGTCGACAGCAACAAGAAAATCGCCGACTATCTGGCGCTGATCGGCTTCTATAACCTGCCGCTCGATTACCTCGACACCTTCATCGCACGCGTGAACGCGGTGACCCTGCAACAAGTGAAAGACGCGTTCAAACGCCGCGTTGACACGGGCAAGCTGGTAACGGTGATTGTGGGGAAACAGGGATAGGAGTGCGGAGATTCACCGCTTCGCACATCCTGTGCTGCACAGGGATGTGCGAATGCCGCGAGCGCAGGATGCGCAAGAGCGGCCGCTCTCGCGGCATACACTCCATCTCTGGAGATAAAAGAAGGGGCGGCACGAGGGTGCCTGCCCCTGATGGGTTACTGCTTAGTGGTGCGAGCGTTCGAGGCTGCGCTCGACCTCGCTGTTGGGGATGGGATGACGCCCCAGTGCCGCGTCCAGTTCATATGGAAACGTGCCGCAGGGATTGCGATCCGATGTATCACAAGTGCGTACCACGAACTGCTTGTAAACCGGATCAAAACCGATAATCCCGGTCAGCCACGGATACACCGAGAGCAGCATCGAATACAACAGCCACGGCGGCTGCACGGTGTCATTTGTTAGCATCAAAAACACCGGATAGATCAACATGGCCGTGCCCACCAGCACGCGGATCACGCGATCCAGCCAGCCCATGTTTTGAATCACGCCCAGTTGTGTCCTGATCTGTTTCATAGCGTTACCTCGTAATATTGAAGAACGGGCGCAGGCCCTATCTTCAGTGACGGTTGGTTTAACATCCTTGTTGTTACGCTAGGCCAGTGTGTGCCGGGCGGCAATCCGTAGTGAATTCCGAACCCAAGTGGAATTGATATTGATGTAGCGGCGGAACCAGGGTTCCCTTACTAAGACAAGCAGATGGGTGTTGAGAGGGGAGTATTAGTTATCAGACGATCAAAACATTCTATCGTTGTGCGGGCGGGGTTTGCTGAAAAGCCAAACCCGGCACTTGGTGGGTGCCGGGTTTGAACTCGACCATCAACTCGCTTTCTTTTTTTCTTCCTTCAACTCGGTGCCTTTCTTGGTTACACAGTCTTCTTTGGACACGGCGAGAAAGCCCTTGCCCTTGCAGCTGTTTTTGCCTTTGCATTCATTGCTGGCACTCTTGCACGCGCTTTGACCTTTGCATGAATTGATGCCGGCGCATTTAATACTTCCGTCGGCGGGTTTCATGTGGTCACCTTCGGCTGCGGCGACTGCACCACTGAGCAACAAGCTTGCAGCCGCTGCGGCCAAGGCAACACCGGAAAGTTTTTTCACTGCTACCATTGTCGAGTCTCCTATCACTGGGGTTGAATTAAAATTCACCGCGCTTGCGCCGACTTCGGGAGCAAGCGATGCGAGTAACATGTTGCGCACACCGGCTCAGTATAGATGGATATTCAGCGATTTCCCAACCTGCAGCGAGACCGTGTTGTGCGGCTAAAATAACTGGGAGTTTGATTATGGCAATTGAGATCAACGGCGTTGAGATCGCAACGGATGATCAGGGTTATCTGGTCGATCCCGAAACCTGGAGCGACGCCGTGGCGGATAAACTCGCGCAGCAAGCCGGGATTACGCTGGGCGATGAACACCGCAAAATACTGCAATTTATCCGTAACTACTTCGACCAGCACCGGATTGCGGCGGATGCCCGGTTTGTCATGAAATACCTCGCGGAGGATCTCGGCTACAAGGACAATGCGAGCCAGCATTTGTACGAATTATTTCCTTACGGCTACATGCAGCAGGTGTGCAAGATCGCCGGTATGCGACGGCCACGGGCATGGAGTACAGGTTGAGTTTAAAATGCACAACGCTTGAAAATACACGTGGAGATTGATACATGGCGATGGACGAAATTGATTATCAGATTTACGGCGCAGAAATGCAGTTTGTGGAAATCGAACTCGACCCGCAGGAAGCGGCGATCGCCGAAGCGGGCGCCATGATGTACATGGACGACAATATCGAAATGGAAACCATTTTCGGCGATGGTTCGCAGCAGCAATCGGGTTTGCTCAGCAAGTTGGTCGGTGCGGGTAAGCGCCTGCTTACCGGCGAATCGCTATTCACCACCGTGTTCATTAACCAAGGCTCGAGCAAACGCAAAGTCGCGTTCGGTGCTCCTTATCCCGGCAAGATCGTGCCCATGCATCTGTCGGAACTCGGCGGTACGCTGATCTGCCAGAAGGATGCATTTCTGTGCGCGGCGCGCGGCGTGTCGTTGGGCATCGCGTTCCAGAAAAAACTCGGCGTCGGATTGTTCGGCGGCGAAGGCTTCATCATGCAAAAACTCGAAGGCGACGGACTGGCTTTCGTGCACGCAGGTGGCACACTGTTGGAACGCACGCTCGCCCCCGGGCAGGGGTTGCGTGTTGACACCGGTTGCCTGGTCGCATTGCAACCGTCGGTATCGTACGACATTCAGTATGTCGGTAAAGTCAAAACCGCGCTCTTCGGCGGCGAAGGTTTGTTCTTCGCGTCGCTACGCGGCCCCGGCAAAGTGTGGCTGCAATCGTTGCCGCTGAGCCGTCTGGCGAATCGCATTATTTCGGCGGCGCCTCGGGGACGTGAAGAAGGTTCAGTGCTGGGTGGTTTGGGAGGATTGTTGGATGGGGATAATTCTTAGCGGGGCACGCGGGTGTGCGTTGATCACATGTTAGGTATTCAATTTTTTGCATCGGAGAATCACCAATGACTACAGATGCCAAATGCACGTTCCAGATCACCGGTTGGGACGAAAAGACCTACCAAGAAATCGAGGGTAGTGCAAAACTCAGTAACGCAAAGGTCACGCAGTCCTACTCTGGAACCATTGAAGGCACCAGTAGCATCGAATACCTTATGTGCTACAGCGTTCATGGCACAGCCACCTTCGTCGGCCTGGAGCGTATTGCCGGTACGGTCGATGGAAAAACCGGAACGTTCGTCCTTCAACACGTCGGGTCTTTTTCGGAAGGCAAGGCACGCAGTTCGTGGTCTGTAGTTCCGGGCTCAGGCACTAGTGCCCTAGCGAATCTTCGAGGCAAAGGCAGTTATGTCGCAGGTCATGGTGAGCCTGCTAAGGTTTCATTTACCCACTCTTTTGAGCCCAATGCCTAACACGAGATCGATAAAGCGGCGCGTCCCTCAACTTGTTAGACACTAAGACAACAGGACTGCATATGGATGATAAAACCATATTTCGTGGCCTAAAAAACATCGGCCCCACCATTGCGGATCGCCTTGAGAGTGTTGGCCTGAAAACACTTGCTGACTTAAAGAAGATTGGTCCGGCCAAAGTTTTCAATAGGGTCAAAAATACTTACTCGGACATCACGATACCGGTTTGCTATTACTTGTATTCGTTGCACGGGGCTCTGGTAGGCAAGCATTGGAATGATTTGCCGTCGGCCACAAAAGAACGGTTGCTTGATGAGGCGGGTGTCAAGCACCTATTCAGCCGCGCACAGCGCGTTGTGCGCCGGGACGTCCATCGCCGCATTCATGGGCGATCTTCCAGCGTTGCAGCGTCCGTAAGGACAGACCCAGGAGCGTGCAGGCCGACGCCTTGCGGGCACCGGCCGCACACGCGGCATCGATCAGGGCCGTGATCTCTTGTCTTTGCTCCATGCAGGTTAATCGTCCGCGTCCGAACCGAACATCGCTTGGGTTTTTTTTCAAGATCAGTCACGTCGCCGCTTCGGCCAGCGCTTTCTCCTTGCGGGCCAGTTCGCGCTTAACCTGCTTCAATTCTTCCTTGAGCGCGCGGTTTTCCGCTTTTACGGAAAATTGCTCCTGCATTTTCCGCATACACGCCATGGCGATAAACGCCGGCGTTTGTTCGCTGGGACTGCGCATCATGTCCTGTTTCCATTGAGTTAACTGCGCGGCAAACATACCGTGCTGGCGACAATAGTGCCCTTTGTCTTCTTCGTTGAGTGCCGCGCTTTCAATCACCGCCTGAAGCTTTTCCGCAGCACTCCAATCGCGGGGCCGCTTCTCCTGCATG
>JANOOV010000478.1:0-2920 GCA_031421535.1 Gammaproteobacteria bacterium | reverse complement strand
CGAGGTAAACAAACATTAGTGTGCTGAACGTGATGTGGACGGTGTCCAGCTCGCGCAAAAAAGAAATGGCCGACAGGATAAGCAGCGGGTACATAAAGGCATAAAAAGTCTGAATGTAGGATATCTGTCCGATCAGTGCGCCCATTGCCGCGCCCAACGAAACGAAAAGCAGTATCAATTGGTATCCGATCTGTCCGGGTGGGTACAGGACGATATTCCCCACGCCCCAGATGGTGCCGGAAAGGCCGTAGGCGACAACCGCATAGATCCCCCAGGGCTTGGCGTCTTGCGGCGGTGGATTTTTCCGGTGATAGTTTCGCCAAAGAAAAAACCGCGTGATCGTCAACGCGTACACGCTGCCGACCCAGATCGGCATCACGAATGGGTTCGTCGGCGGAGGCATGGCCACAGCGACGATGGTCGCCACAACGGCGATACCGATGAATGCCGCTGGCATGCCACGGTAGTGAGTACGGATTTTCTGCGCTTCGATCAATAGATCGCGCTGGGCCGAGGTTGTCTTCGAACCGGCTGATGGTGTGTCGCTGCGTGTGTTTGCGGAGTCAGTCATGTGCGGCAGTATAAAGCTGCGTCGGGGGCGATCACAGAGACAGCGAACGTGGTGACGCGAAATCTTTCGTGGTGCGGTGAGTCGCGCTTTACCAGCGATACGCTACGTATAAGCCCGCACCGTCGCGTAGCGCAAACATGCTGGCGTCGAGCTGTGGCACGTACGTGTGTTTTGCTGCGGCGAAGAAACCTTGCGGCGAATCCCACACCGCGTGAGCCCACACCAAGCTGAGGTTGAAGCCGATAAAGTTGGAAAGAAATACCCGCGCGCTGTCGGCCTGGTCGTGACGCAGGTAGCTATTGAGCAAACCCAGCGCGACGAACGGCGGGGTAATGGCAAGATAGTTGAGTTTCGTGCCGTAGTCGGAATCTATTTTCAGCAGCGGCGGTGTGAGCACTGCCGCTGCGTACCATACATCGCCAAGTAGCGCGGTGCCGCCGCGAATCTGCGCCAGCCCGATGACGGTGAAGCCCAACATTTCGCCCTGCAGCCATTCGACGTTCAGGGGTTCGTCGTTACGCGTTGCCTGTGCCGGTGGTTTGCGATCTGCCGTGGGCGGGTCAATGCACTCGCGGCCCGGCACGCGCAGCACGGAATAGTGCCCGTTGTTGTCGTTACACGGATCACGGTGGGTATTCGTCTCGGTGGCGTGCGTCGATGTAACCGGCAGCACGACGCAGGCGAGCCTGAGGTAGTGGGAGATGCGGCCCATGAACCTGAACAAACCCGGAGGATGGTGAAGTTCTATCGGAACTGCGCGTAGGTGCTTGAGGGTATGCGGGTACCGCCGCAAGATAACGTCAACTTATGTATTCTAATATTCTAACTATTTCATTTACTGGGCAGGCTCTGGGTATACTGCCTCGTGTTGTTAGCGTTTAACGCTGTAATCTACGGCAGACCGGCAGTTCACAAGGTACTTCGATGGCTCACAATGACGATGTTCAAGACCCCACCCGCCGTGATTTTCTCAACACCGTGACGGCCGTGGTCGGTGCCGCCGGTGTGGGTGTGGCGAGCTGGCCGCTAATCAGCAGCATGAACCCCACCGCCGATGTGCGCTTGCGTGCGACCGCCGAAGTCGAGCTTGGCAAAATCAAACTGGGTGAATTGAAGACCGTCGCCTGGCAAGGCAAGCCAGTGTTTATTTTGCGCCGCACCCCCGAGCAAGTAGCGGCGATGCAGGCATCGCCGGGTGGTAAAGACCCGCAACCTGACGAACAACGTGTCAAGCAACCGGAGTGGCTGGTGGTGGTGGGAATTTGCACGCACCTGGGTTGCGTGCCGACACACAAGGACGAAGGGTGGGTGTGCCCGTGTCACGGCAGCCGCTACGACATGAGCGGACGAGTTTTGCGCGGGCCGGCGCCACGCAATTTGGAGGTGCCGCCGTATAAATTTCTCGCGGACAACAAACTTCTGATCGGTGAGGCATAACATGGGTGGCCGCATCGTTGACTGGATTGATCGTCGTTTTCCACTGACCAGTTTTATCAAGCACGAACTCACCGAATACCCCACGCCGCGCAACTTGAGCATTTGGTGGAACTTCGGTTTTTTCGCCGGGTTCATGCTGGTGTTGCAGATGCTCAGCGGTTTGTTTCTCGCGATGCACTACAAGCCGGACGCGCAATTGGCGTTCGCGTCGGTCGAACACATCATGCGCGACGTGAACTATGGTTGGCTGATTCGATATCTGCATTCAACTGGCGCCTCGGCGTTTTTTGCGGTGATCTATATCCACATGGCACGCACGCTGTACTACGGTTCGTTCCGCGCGCCGCGCGAGCTGATGTGGTGGACCGGGCAGATTCTGTTGTTGTCGCTGATGGCGACCGCCTTCATGGGTTATTTGCTGCCGTGGGGTCAGATGTCGTTTTGGGGCGCGCAGGTGATTACCAATTTGTTCCGTGCCACGCCCTTCATCGGCGATCAAGTCGTGATCTGGCTGCGCGGTGATTTCTCGGTGGGCGACGCGACGCTGACGCGCTTCTATGCGCTGCATTTTTTGTTTCCATTCCTGATCTGCGGCTTGGTGGCGATTCACCTAATCGCATTGCATTTCGTGAAAAGCAGCAATCCCTCCGGAATCGATCTGGCGGATAAAGACAACATCCCGTTCCATCCCTATTTCACGTCGAAAGATTTTTTTGCTCTGGGACTGTTCCTGATGGTGTTTTTCGCCGCAGTGTTTTTCCGCCCGGAATTTTTTATCGAAGCGACGAATAACATCCCGGCCAATCCATTGCTGACGCCGCCGCATATTGCGCCGTCGTGGTACTTCCTGCCGTTTTACGCGATTCTGCGGGCGATTCCCGATCTGCTCGGCGGGGTCGTGGTCATGACTTT
>JANOOV010000477.1:0-3087 GCA_031421535.1 Gammaproteobacteria bacterium | reverse complement strand
GTAATTTGATAGCGATGCGCTTTGTCGCCAACCGAGGGACAAGGCCCGCCATAGCCGGGCTTGCCGAAATCGGTGCGACTTTGAACTGCGCCCACCGGCGCGAGCGACGCGCTCGTGTCACCCGCGCCTTTTGCAACCCCGCTAACATTCGCCGGAACATTGAACATCACCCAATGCCACCAGCCGCTGCCGGTCGGCGCGTCGGTGTCGTACACGGTGATCGCAAAACTCTTGGCGTCGGCGGGGGCGTCTTTCCATTGCAACGCAGGTGACAGGTTGCCGCCCTGACAACCGAAACTGTTGAACACCTGCTCGTCGGCGATGCGGCCGCCGTTGCGAATCTCAGCGCTGGTTAGGGTAAATCCTACGGCGTTTGCTGCATTCGCCGCCAGCAGGGCAAGTAGCAAGGTAGGAAAAATTTTGTTCATCGTAGCCTCCGTCACGTTGGTATTTGCCCAACATGAGCGTTGGGCGGACGTGGCTAGAATGTCAGCTCAGCCGCTGGCGCGTTGTCCGCCATCCGCCAGGTTCTGTTCGCCTGCGTTCATCGACGCGCGAAACACCGTCGGTGGCACGCCGAAACGTTTGTGAAAATTGCTGGTGAAGCGCGATACCGAGCGATAGCCGCAATCGGTTGCAATCCGATACACGGGTAACGACGTTTGCAGCAGTTGCGTCAGCGCGGCATTCAGTCGCAGCTCGTACAACAGTTCGCGAAAATGCGTGTTCTCGCGACCCAGGTTGCGGCGCAATGAACTCTCGCTGGTTGCGAGGCGCATGCAGATGTCGCGCAGCGCCCATTCATGCGCGAGGTCGGTGCCGAGAATGGCGCGAACGCGCTGACTCCAGCCTGCGTGCAGAAATGCGTACGCCAGCAGACGAGCATCTTTCCCCGCCAGAATCAGCAGTATTTCCATCAGCCGGTGATCGCGCACATGTGGCGATCCCGAAGTGCGCAGGTAGTGCTCCACCGCCTGGATCAGCGTCGGGTCGTGATCGAAACTCAGTGCATCCGCCCGCTCGTGACGGCCGGAAATTTCGATCACGTGCGCGTTGCGCATGCGCTCAATATGCGTGTGCTTGAATGGAATGATGAGCGCACGGTAGCGACCATTGTGCGGATCGGGCTCGTTGCGTATATCGAAACTCGCCGGGCCGGGAACGGCAATGGCGCAATGGGTCGTGCATTCCACGGCCCCGCCCGCGCCATAAATGACCTTGCGGCCCGACAACACAACGATGATGCAAGGCTCGAAAAACGGCACGTGCCGGATGTGCACGGTGTTACCACAGGAAATGACGCCGAGATCCCGCAGCGGCGCTTTGCCGTTTGGATTCTTAGCACCCGAGCAGAGCGCGTCGACCAATGCAGACAAACTGTTCATGTCAGATTATTTCCGAATACCACCGGTGCATGACCAGACTAAACTGCGCGGTGTCTGGTTTCGATGTCCTTGCCGAGTGTTAATGAAAAATCCGGGTTTAATCAGATTTCCTCCCCCGGTCGCCGCGACAAGACTTCATACCCCGTTTCGGTGACCAGCACGGTGTGTTCCCACTGCGCGGACAGGCTGCGATCTTTGGTAACGACGGTCCAGCCGTCGGGCAATAGTTTCACCTGGCGCTTGCCGACGTTAATCATGGGTTCGATGGTGAAGGTCATGCCCGCTTCGAGAATCATGCCGGTGCCGGGCGTGCCGTAATGCAGCACTTGCGGCTCGTCGTGAAATTTGCGGCCGATGCCGTGGCCGCAATACTCGCGCACCACTGCGCAATTGTTGTTCTCGGCGTGGCGTTGAATGGCGTGGCCGATGTCGCCGAGGCGCGCGCCGGGGCGCACGTTGCGGATGCCGATGTACAGGCATTCGCGGCTGATGTCGCACACGCGTTTGGCGCTGACTGACGGTTTGCCAACGAACAGCATCATGCTGGTGTCGCCGTGAAATTCGTCTTTGATTACCGTCACGTCGATGTTGATGATGTCGCCGTCTTTCAGACGTTTGTCGCCGGGGATGCCGTGGCACACCACGTGGTTCACCGAGGTGCAGATGGACTTGGGGAAGCCATGATAGTTGAGCGGCGCGGGAATCGCGTGCTGGGTGTTGACGATGTAGTCGTGGCAGATGCGGTCGAGTTCGTCGGTGCTGATACCGGCCTGCACCTGCGGTGCGATCATCACCAGCACCTCGGCGGCGAGCCGACCGGCGACGCGCATTTTTTCGATTTCTTCAGAGCTATGGAGAGTGACGGACATGGCCTGCTCGGAACGTGGGGCGGTCCTGCGGTTGCAGGTTTGTCGGGTTGCCGCTTTGTATGTTATAAAGCGCGCCCGGATCTCGGGAAATTTGAGACTCGGCCAGTAAAATACTGGTTCCGTAGTTTGTTTACAACTTCACACCTGCATCGTCACGGCGGCCCGGGTGCTCCTTTAATAATTATAGTCATTAAAGCGAGTGGGCCGTTGGGATGCAGGGAGGCCTAACCCAACGAGGAGTATTTATGTCTGCTGTCACCATGCGTGAAATGCTGGAAGCGGGTTGCCACTTCGGTCATCAAACCCGATTTTGGAATCCGAAAATGGCTCCGTTTATCTACGGAGACCGCAATAAAATTCATATCATCAATCTGGAAAAAACCCTGTCGATGTTCAACGACGCGTTGAATTTCGTCGGCGGCGTCGCGTCACAACGTGGCACCATCATGTTAGTTGGCACCAAGCACGCAGCGCGCGATGCGGTGCAGGCTGAAGCCATGCGCTGCGGCATGCCCTACGTGAATCATCGTTGGCTGGGCGGCATGCTCACCAATTTTCGCACCGTCAAATTATCGATTGCGCGTTTGAAAGAACTCGAAGCGATGCGCGACGACGGCACGATGTTGCGTCTGGGTAAAAAAGAAGCGCTGATGCTGACGCGCGAAATGCAGAAGCTGGATCGCAGCCTGGGCGGCATCAAGAACATGGCGGCGTTACCGGCGGCGATTTTCGTGATCGACGTCGGCCACGAAGACATCGCCATCACCGAAGCGCGCAAGCTCGGCATCCCGTTGATCGGCATTGTCGACACCAACAGCAAGCCTGAAGGCATC
>JANOOV010000476.1:0-3621 GCA_031421535.1 Gammaproteobacteria bacterium | reverse complement strand
GTGGCATACGCTGGCAGTGGAAACTCCGTACCGATGCGTGCATCGAGAATTTTAAGTTGGATTTTTTGCATGCACGTGACTTCCCGAACCATTTCAAATCCCGACAATCAGCCCTGGTTTGGCGCGACTAATGTCACCAGATATCCCGGCTGTTCCACGCCGTATTCATATTCATGCACGACCGTATCGATGCACTCTACCCTAAAACCCGCCGCCTGGGCGCACGCGCGCAGGTGCGCTTCGCTGTGCGCAAAATGGAAATTACCGCGCACGCTAACGTCGGCGGTGTCGCCGCGATAACAGGTGAAGATGAACCACCCACCGGGGCGCAACACGTGCCGCGCTGCGACCAGCAGGGCCGCCAGATCGCCAATAAAAATCAAAACTCCCGAAGCCACGATGGCGTCGTAAGTCTGCGACCCGCGCGCGAGAAACGCACCGATCTCGGCAATGTGCAATTCTTCATAACAGAGTTTTTGCCTGGCGATAGCCAGCATCGGCGCCGACAAATCCACACCCACGATGTGCCGTGCAAACGGTCGCAGCAACACGCCGCAGGCGCCGGTGCCGCAACCTAAATCTAAAATGTCGAGATCATGGCGTGCACCGGCCCGCAGCAAAAACGCCGCATGCACATGTTGTGGACCAAGGAAACGATGCTCGACGCGTTGCGCGTCTGCGTCCCAGTTCGCGGCTTTGATCTCGTAGGTTTGGCGCACCAGTTCGTCTGCGTATTGATGCGGCAGGGGCGCCGCGTTCAGGTAGGCCAGTTTCAACCGCGCGCCGCAGGCATCACCCGGATCAACCTGCGCGCACTGCTCGAAATAGCGCCGCGCCTGCTCGCGGTCATCGCGCGCCAGATGATAACTGCCCAGTCCTTCCAGCGCTTGCGCATGCTGCGGCTGCAATTCCAGCACGCGCCGGTAACACGCGGCGGCGGCCTCGTGTTGATCGCTATCCCACAGCGCTTTACCAAGATTGTAATGCGCCTGCACAAACAGCGGATGACGATCAATGGCCTGCTGATAGAGCTTGGCGGCGGCGGCAACGTCGCCTAACCGCTTCATCACAATACCGAGATTGTTGTACGGCTCCACGGTATCGGGATCGAATTCAATCGCGCGCTGGTAACACTGCCGCGCCATGTCAAGCTCGCCCCCCAGCCGATAAATATTGCCCAGATTATTTTGCACGAATGGCGAACGCGGCGCGTGCTGCGCAGCTCGCTGGGTAAACTTCAACGCGCGCGCAAGCTCACCGCGCTCGGCATACAAGGCGCCCAGCAAGTAGTTACCGTCAACATCATGCGGATCGTCGCGGAGGATTTTTTTATATAGATCTTCCGCACCGCGCACGTCACCGCCTTGATGTTTGTGCAAGGCTTTTTTCAGCAGTTTATTCACGCGTTAGCGAGCCATGCGTCCGCATCAAAGCCCGCTGTTCCAGAGAATCTGTTTAAGTAAGGTGTTGGTCGACACCAGACGTTGCGCCAGCAACAGGGCAACTTTACTCATAATGTCAAAACCTGTTTTTGGGTTTTCCTCGAGATAGTGCATAAAGACTTTTCCGTCAATACGGATCGCCTCGACTTCTCCACGGCAACGCACTGTTGCCGTGCGCTTGCCCCGGGTGAGCCAACTGATCTCACCGAAGATTTCCAGATCCTGTTTGGAAATGGCCACGTCGCTGCTGACCGACGCTGAGCTGCTGGAGATAATTTCCACCGACCCCGCACACAGCACGAACACGTCGAAGTTTTCACTTTCATTTTCGTAAATCAGCACATCGCCGTCATTGAGCTGCACACGCGTGGAAAATTTGACGATTTCCTGCAGCGCATGATATTCCATATCCTTGAATAAATAGGTATTGAGCAGTTCGTTAATCATGGGGCGGTCGCCATCAAGGAGAAGTTGGAAAAGCATAGCACCTGCGCGGGAAAAAACTTTATGCTCGGCATCATCTGCAAAACCGAACTTTTGTTTGCACTGTGCGTTCCAAGTTAACAACTTCACCTGCCTTAGCGACGCTACCTCCAATGAATAAAACCTTGCTCATCAGCACCACCGTGCTGGCTGCGGGCCTCGGCTTGGGGATGGGCGTGCACGCGTTGTTGCGTGATGACCCAGCCACGCGTGTCGATGTCGCCACCCTGCCAAACCCGGTGGTCGCCGCGTCGGCCGCCGAAGCCGCGCCGAATATTGACCCACGTTACGCACCTGAAGCACTGCAAAAAGAAATCGCTGCACGCCAGCAGCTGGCGCAAACCGTAGCGCGACTGGAAAAAGAGTTACATGAAATAAAAACTCAACTGGGCACGCGACCCGCCGCAAACATACCGGCGACCCTAACCGCAAGCCCGACGACGCCGGAAGCCGTTCACACCAACGAGCCGGTGTTTGACGAAGACGCCCTGCGTGCTGCGGGCCTGAGCATGACAATGGTGAAACAAACCCGTGAACGTTTTGAACAACTGGAAATGGACCGCCTGTTTCTGCGCGACCGCGCCGTGCGCGAAGGCTGGATGGGCACAGCGCGCTACGGAAGCGAAGCCGAGAAACTCGAAGGCCGCAAGCAAGACATTAATAATTCTCTGGGCGACGACGGTTACGACGCCTATCTGTATGCCACCAATCAACCCAACCGCGTAGTCCTGCGCGAATTATTGCAAGGCTCACCGGCCAAGGCCGCCGGTTTTCTGCCCGGCGATATCGTGCGCAGTTACGACCGCAAACGCCTGTTCGCCACCAGCGATCTGCAAAAAGCTACGGTCGGCGGACGCGCTGGCGAATCGGTCGCGGTGGAAATCCTGCGCAACGGCCAGACCATGACGCTGTACATTGCACGCGGTCCGTTTGGCGTGTATCTGGATGCAGACAGCGCTAAGCCCTGAACCGCACTAGTACTACTGTGTCACGCTATGTGGAGCTTATTGCCGGACCATGACTGTTAAAACGAAGCATCCCTTCCCCCTGCAAGGGGGAAGGAGCACTGCGTTATTCGATAAACATTTGTAAGCTCCATCAAGAGCGACTCATTGCTCTAACACTTCACCCCCGTCCCACCCAGGCCGCAATAACCGCCCGGATTTTTCGCCAGATATTGCTGGTGATAATCCTCGGCAAAATAAAATTCCGTCGCTGCGACAATCTCGGTGGTAATCGCGGCATGGCCCTGCGCCACCAGATTTTTCTGGTAGCGATCACGCGACGCCAACGCCGCCGCGTGCTGCCCGGCGTTATAGGTATAGATCCCGGAGCGGTATTGCGTGCCGACATCATTACCCTGCTGCATGCCCTGCGTCGGATCGTGCGCTTCCCAAAATACCGTCAACAGTTGCTCGAAGCTGACCTTGGCGGGGTCGTACACCACGCGCACGACTTCGTTGTGAGCCGTCATGCCACTGCACACTTCTTCATAACCCGGATTGCGCGTGTAGCCGCCCGCATAGCCTGCCGCTGTGACGTAAACACCTGGCACTGACCAGAACTTGCGTTCCGCACCCCAAAAACAACCCATGCCGAACTGCACCAGTTCCAGCCCGTCCGGAAACGGCCCTTCCATCGGGTGCTGGTTCACGTGGTGCAGCTTGGGGACGAGTATTTTTTGATCCCGACCCGG
>JANOOV010000475.1:0-1761 GCA_031421535.1 Gammaproteobacteria bacterium | reverse complement strand
CTGATTTCATGGTGTTGTGACCTCATGATTCTGGGTGGAATCGCCCCTCGTACGTGAGGGGGGTGAGGTCACATTTTATTCTGTATCGGACATTGTCGCTTTTTTCTCCGCGAAGCGGCTTCGTCCAACAAGGCGTTCGAGAGAGACGCGCCAAAAGCGGCGCGCCCCTTGTATCTTACCTCCAGCTCAGAAATGAGCTAAATTGCTCTTACGCGAAAGAGCAGGGAGAAGGAATACCGGGCGCGCCCCAAGGCCATCGAGCCTGTAGTTGAGATTGGTGACCTTCTCCCACCTATATTCATTAAGATCGGACGGTATCTTAGGACTGATTTCCATCATGATCCTGTATTCACAAGGTTGATCTGAATTGGGCTGTTATTTCCGCATGGAGTACTTTCTTTGATTTTTATCTAAGGAGATTGCAATGACGGACTTAAATAAAGGCATTTTGGGAATCGATATTTCAAAGTTAAAATTTGATGTAGCCCTGATAGTCGCGGGTAAAATTAAAAAGACACATATCTTCAAGAACGCACCGGAGGGCTATCAAGCACTGACGAACTGGTTGTTAAAACAAAGCCTCACCCCCGTTGCGGCTTGCATGGAAGCGACCGGGGTTTATGGTGACGCACTGGCCACCTATCTCTATGACCAGGGGCATGTTGTGAGCGTGGTTAACCCGGCGCAAATCAAGAGTTTTGGTGGCGCACAATTGACCCGTGCCAAAACCGACAAAGCCGATGCCAAGTTGATCGCACAGTTCTATCAACAGATGTGTCCCAGCCACTGGACACCCACACCACAGCATGTGCGGGAGCTGCAGGCACTGGTTCAACGCTTGGCTTCTCTCGCACAGATGGAAGGCCAGGAACAAAATAGAATGGATACGGCCGCCGCAGTTATCCGGCCCTCAATTGAGGCTGTGTTAACTACCATTGGAACAGAAATCAAAACAGTGAAAGCACTGATCCATGACCACATTGATAGTCACCCTGCCTTGAAAAAGCAAGCGGCACTGCTGGAGAGTATTCCTGGAATTGGTAAGGAGACCATTGCAAAATTACTCGCTTATGTGGGTGACGTGCAGCGATTCGATCATGCTAAGGCACTGGCTGCTTTTGTTGGGCTGAATCCAACCGTGCATCAATCTGGTAGCTCGGTTAGAGGTAAGTCGCATCTTTCCAAGAAAGGGAACTCGGCACTCAGAAAGGCGTTGTATATGCCTGCTATTGTAGCAAGACGCTATAATCCGGTGGTTAAGGAGTTTGCAGATCGCTTGAAGAAGGCAGGCAAACCGAATATGGTGATTGTGGGTGCTGTGATGCGTAAATTATTGCATATCATTTACGGTGTGCTGAAGTCTGGCAAACCTTTCGATGCTGCTTATTCATCGAATATTGTCTTGACATGAAAGACGGTATCTCAACTCTACGTTATGCGCATAACGTAACGCGCACGTCCGTAGTGTAATGCGTATAACCTGGCGCTCAAGCCGACTACCCTATGCTGGGCTCCGTGCGTCGGTTTAAACTTTACATTAGAGCTAAAAATCAACACGAACGAACAGGTCTTTACTTCATGAAAAAGTCACTCGCACCAAAGATTGAAGAAGCGAACAGAGTTCTTATCAGGAATGGAGAGCTCGATAAGATTGGAGATTTTTTCACGTCTGATTACACTGTTCATCTCACGAGTCGCAATTTGAAAGGTGGACATAAGATAGTCCATGATATTATTTCATCGCTGAGAAAAAGTTTTAAC
>JANOOV010000474.1:0-3809 GCA_031421535.1 Gammaproteobacteria bacterium | reverse complement strand
GTGTCGCGCTTTTCGTTGGATGCGTTGGCCAATATCGCTACCGCGATTGGTTACCGCGTGCATGTCGAGATTGAAGCGGCGTGAAGGGAAAGCAGATGCGCGCGATGTTTATCCAACGATGCTTCTTTTGGCAGCACGCCGTCCAGTCGCAATACGGCGGGTGGTAACTCTTCCGTGTCACCATTTGGTTAACGGTGCCAACAGCCGCGACTCCAAACGCGAAATCGTTGTGTGGTGATGTTTGGTGTAACGCTATGGTGCGTTCGATGATCTTCTTGTCGACCAGTAGGATTAATTTTGTCGCGGCCATGATTTTTTCTCCACGTATAAAACCATAAGTAGAATACGTATCCGTGTTCATGTTGCAAGCGGGTGTTTAGGCGGCCTTTCGTAACGGCGCGCGTAGCCTTGACAGCTTTTAAGTTTGCGGGCTTAATCGGTCCCTTCGCCGCATAAAGCAGTGGGCGAAAAAATACATTGCGCTACGAGCGCGAGGCCGGGAGGAGAGGGAAGATGTTGGAGAATTATCTGCCGATTTTGCTGTTTATTATTATCGGCATTATTTTCGGGATGGTACCGATTGCGGCGGGCAAACTGCTGGCGACCAGTCGTCCTGACCCGGCAAAAAACTCCCCGTACGAATGTGGCTTCGAAGCGTTTGAAGATTCGCGCATGAAGTTCGATGTGCGTTTTTATCTGGTGGCGATTTTGTTCATCATCTTCGATCTGGAAATCGCATTTCTGTTTCCGTGGGCGGTGGCGTTGAATGAAATTGGTATGTTCGGCTTCATGGCGATGGTGATTTTCCTCGCGATTCTGGTCATCGGTTTTATCTACGAGTGGAAGAAGGGTGCGCTCGAATGGGAATAGAAGGCGTACTCGAAAAAGGCTTCGTCACCACCTCGGCGGACAAGCTTATTAACTGGGCGCGCACCGGCGCGTTGTGGCCGATGACGTTTGGCTTGGCCTGTTGCGCGGTGGAGATGATGCACGCGGGTGCGTCGCGTTATGATCTGGACCGTTTCGGCATTGTGTTTCGCCCCAGTCCGCGTCAGTCCGACGTGATGATTGTGGCAGGTACGCTGGTGAATAAAATGGCGCCCGCATTGCGCAAGGTCTACGACCAGATGGCCGAGCCACGTTGGGTGATCTCGATGGGTTCGTGTGCCAACGGGGGCGGTTATTACCATTACTCTTACGCCGTGGTGCGCGGCTGCGACCGCATTGTGCCGGTCGATATTTATGTGCCCGGTTGTCCGCCGACGGCGGAAGCCTTGTTGTACGGCATCATCCAGTTGCAAAACAAAATCAAACGTACCAAAACCATCGCCCGATAGTCGACAACCTCAGGATTGTGTCATGACAAAAATTGCGGTGTTGGCGCAGCGCGTCCAGGAAAAATTTCAGTCTGAGCTGCAGTCCTGCACGCTTGCGCACGGCGAGCTCACGGTGGTTGTGGCGTACGCGGATTTGCTCGAAGTGTGTGAAACGCTGCGCGACAACGCGGAATTCGCTTTTGAAGAACTCATCGATTTATGCGGCGTGGACTACAGTGCCTACGGCGTGGCCGAGTGGGAAACCGAGAGCGCCACCGGCACCGGTTTCAGTCGCGGTGCGGAACTCGCCGCCGACGGCGCGCACAGTGCCAGCACCTGGTCGGGCGCGCGCTTTGCCGTGGTTTATCACCTGTTGTCGATCAAAAATAACCAGCGCCTGCGCGTGAAGTGTTTCTGCAACGACGAACCACCGGTGTTGAGCTCGGTCACCGACATCTGGGCGTCGGCCAACTGGTACGAGCGCGAGGCCTTCGATCTGTTCGGCATTATTTTCGAGGGACATCCCGATCTGCGCCGCTTGCTCACCGACTACGGTTTTATCGGTCACCCGTTCCGCAAGGATTTCCCGTTGTCCGGTCATGTCGAGATGCGCTACGACCCGCAGAAGCAGCGCGTCGTATACGAGCCGGTCAGCATTGAGCCGCGCACCCTGGTGCCGCGTGTGATTCGCGACGACCATCGCTATGTGGAAGCCCCGCCACCCCCACCGAAAATGGAGAGGGCGAAATAACATGGCTGAAATTCGTAATTACACCCTGAACTTCGGCCCGCAACATCCGTCCGCACACGGCGTGCTGCGTCTGGTGCTGGAGATGGACGGCGAGACCATCGAGCGTGCCGATCCGCACATCGGCCTGCTGCATCGCGGCACCGAGAAGCTGGCCGAGAGCAAACCCTATAATCAAAGTATCGGTTACATGGATCGGCTCGATTACGTGTCGATGATGTGCAACGAACACGGCTACGTGCTGGCGCTGGAAAAACTGCTTGAAGTCACGCCGCCGATCCGCGCGCAATACATTCGCGTGATGTTCGATGAGATCACACGCATTCTGAATCACCTGTTGTGGCTGGGCGCGCACGCGCTCGATATCGGTGCGATGACGGTATTTTTGTACGCGTTCCGCGAACGCGAAGATTTGCTCGACTGCTACGAAGCGGTGTCGGGCGCGCGCATGCACGCAACTTATTACCGGCCGGGCGGCGTGTATCGCGACTTGCCGGATCGTATGCCGCATTACGAAACCTCCAAATGGCACAACACCGCCGACGTCAAACGGCTGAACCGCAATCGTCAAGGGTCGCTGCTCGACTTTATCGAGGATTTCACGCAGCGCTTCCCGAAATACGTCGACGAATACGAAACCCTGCTCACCGACAATCGCATCTGGAAGCAACGCACCGTGGGCATCGGCGTGGTTTCGCCGGAGCGCGCGTTGCAGCTCGGCTTCACCGGCCCGATGCTGCGCGGCTCGGGATTCGCGTGGGATTTACGCAAGAAACAGCCGTATGAAGTTTACGCCCAGATGGATTTCGATATTCCCGTCGGTGTGAACGGTGACTGTTACGACCGCTATCTGGTGCGCGTCGAAGAGCTGCGTCAGTCCAACCGCATTATCAAGCAATGCATCGATTGGCTGCGCAAGAACCCCGGCCCGGTGATGGTCGATGACCACAAGATCGTTCCGCCCAACCGCGCCACCATGAAGCGCGACATGGAATCGCTGATCCACCACTTCAAATTGTTTACCGAGGGCTACACCATTCCGGCAGGTGAAGCGTATGCCGCCGTGGAGCACCCGAAGGGCGAGTTCGGCGTGTACCTGATTTCCGACGGCGCCAACAAACCTTATCGTTTGAAAATTCGCGCGGCGGGTTTTGCACACATGGCGGCACTGGATGAAATGGTGCGCGGCCACATGCTGGCCGACGTGGTGGCGATTATTGGGACGCAAGATATTGTGTTCGGCGAGGTTGACCGGTGAGTGCGCAAATGAAGACAACGAGTAAATTGGATTTAATTAACGCCGCGTCGCTGGCAGAGATCGACACGTGGATCGCGAAATATCCGCCCGAGCGTCGCCAGTCGGCGGTGATGGCGGCGCTGCGCATCGTGCAGGATCAAAATAGCGGTTGGCTGACCAACGAGTTGATGGATGCGGTGGCGGAATATTTACGCATGCCAACCATCTCGGTGTACGAGGTCGCGACATTTTATTCGATGTACGAATTGGAGCCGGTCGGGCGCCACAAGATTTGCGTGTGCACCAACATCTCGTGCATGTTGTGCGGCTCCGATGGCATCGTCGCGCATCTGCAAAAAAAACTCGGTATCAAAGTCGGCGAGACCACGCCGGATAAACGCTACACGCTGAAAGAAGTCGAATGTCTAGGTGCGTGCGTAGGGGCGCCGATGTTGCAGATAGGCCGCACTTATTATGAACATCTCACGCCCGCCACGGTGGATGAGAT